>RFQW01000158.1 GCA_009924765.1 Planctomycetota bacterium
CCGCGGCCTCGCTGGCCGCATGGGCAAGCGATTCACGCACATAACGGCCAAAGAGCATGCGCGGCAGGAAGTCGGCCGCGGTCGCATGCGGCAGATGCACCTTCGACCACTCCAGGAAGTGCTGCGGCACATCGGGGCGTGCGCTCATGCTTCCTGCAGGAACGTTCAGCAGGTGCGATACGTCGATGGTGCCGTACGCCGCGCCGGTGCCCGCTGATCCCTGCGCGTCGATCAGTTGCACATGCATCGGCACGCCTCGCTCGCGCGCGGCATCAAGCAGGTGCATGGCGGTGGAGGCCCCGGAGAAGCCGCCGCCGATCACGCATGCGGTGAACACCTGCACGCGTCCGCTCACCCGTCGGTGAGCTCGACCGTCCAGTAGGCTTCATCCAGGAAGGCCTTCCAGCTCTGGTACTTGGGGCTGCCCAATCGCACGGCGATTGCGGGGTTGCGCCGCGGCTTCACGGCGGGGCGGATCAGGCGAATGCCGGCCTGATGCGGCGTGCGACCACCCTTGCGTGCATTGCAGCGCACGCACGCGCACACCAGGTTCTCCCAACTGTTGCCGCCGCCCTGCACGCGCGGCACCACATGGTCCAGCGTGAGTTCCTTGGTGCTGAAGTGCTTGCCGCAGTACTGGCAGCGATTGCTGTCGCGCGCGTAGATGTTGCGGCGATTCAGCTTCACCTGCTCCTTGGGGAAGCGGTCGTAGCCCAGCAGTCGGATGATCTTCGGCACCGCGATCACGATGCGCGTGGTCTGCAGCCAGTCGTGCGCGTCCTGCTCGTACTGCTGCTGGAATTCCGCGGCATCCACCCAGCTGGCCAGGTTGTAGTTGATGTAGCTGCCGTTCTCGACCGAGATCACCTCGGCCACGTTCTTGCACAGCAATGTGAAGGCGCGGCGGGCATCCACGACGCGAATCGCGCCGTAGAGGCGGTTGAGAACCAGCACGCGTGCGTCGAGAGCCGACGCGGAGAGAGTCATCCTGACGAACCTCCTGTGATCCTCGGATCCTCCGAGGTATCGCCGAAGTCTACCCCTTGCGGGGCCGCAGGCAATCGCCAAGCGTGAAGGTTGCGTCAGGTTGGCCAGTTCTCAACCCTGCAGCCACGCGGTCTGGGCGGCCAGATCCTGCGGTTGCAGCACCAGCGGGGTTTCCGCAGGCACATGCTGGCGGATGAGGTCGCGCACCAGTTTGGCGGGCAGCACGCCCTGACCCAGCGGAACGGGCGTGAGCAGATCATCATCGACGGCCGGCCCCAGATCTTGCAGCAGCACCACCGCGGCGCGCGGCCCGAGCGAAGTGAACAGGCGCTCAAGATGCTCCGGCAGATCGCGAAGCATGTCGGGCGTGATCATGTCGGCCGGCGACAGCGCCACCTGCACGGGAAGGCCCGCATGGTCGGTGAGAAAGCGCAGGCAGCCTTGCGCATCGCTCAGCACATGTCGGTGATGCGGACGAAGGCAGAGCGTGCGTGCCTGCGCCTCGAGCGCGGGGGCCGCCTCGTGCACCAGCGCATCCAGCGCCGCACGACCTGGCCGCATCCAGTTGGCCGGGTGCGTGGCGAAGGGTTCGTCGGCAAGCGATCCGCTCCAGCACAGCAGGCGCGGCGCCGGTGCATCGAGCGAGGCGAGCCATCCCGGCTGCAGCGGGTTGCCCTCGATCCATGCCGCCGCCACGCGATCCGGTCGGCCAAGCTGGCACGCGAGCGCGTCGCACGCCGGGGGCGTGGCGCCGCTGAGGCGAGCGAGCGTCTTGGCGTCGTGCATCACATGCAGGTTCACGCCGCAAGGGTAGTGGCTCGCGCTAGCATTTCCGCATGCATCGAACCATCGCTCTGGTCGCCGCCGCCTTGACCGCCGCCTGCATGCTGGCCCTGGCGCCCGCCCAAGCGCCGACGCAGGCCGCCACGCCGCTCTTCAACGGCAAGGATCTGAACGGCTGGGTGAACGTGAACTGCGCGCCCGGCACCTTCACCGTGCAGGATGGCGAGATCCGCTGCACCGGCAAGCCCACCGGCGTGCTGCGCACCGCCAAGCCCTACCGCAACTTCATCCTGGAGATGGACTGGATGCACGAGCAGCCGGGCGGCAACGCAGGCCTGTTCGTCTGGAGCGATCCGCTGACGGCGCGCGGCCAGCCCTTCACGCGCAGTGTGGAGGTGCAGGTGATGCTGACCGACGACGTGAAGGACGAGAAGGGCACGCTGCTCTACACGGGGCAGGGCGACATCTTCTCGATCCACGGCGCCACCATGGTGCCCGATCGTCCGCACCCGGCCGGCTGGGCGCGCTGCCTGCCGAGCGAGCGGCGCACCAAGGGCGCCGGCGAGTGGAATCACTACCGCGTGATCGCGAAGGACGGCACGCTGAAGCTGGAAGTGAACGGCAAGGAAGTGAGCGGCGGCCACGACATCACGCCCCGCGAAGGTTTCATCTGCCTCGAGAGCGAAGGCAGCCCGATCCGCTTCCGCAACATCACGCTGCAGGAACTGCCCGATGACGGCAAGCCGCTGCCGCCCGACATGCAGTGCAAGCCCGACGAGGGCTTCGTGAGCCTGTTCGACGGCACGCTGCGCGGCTGGCGCGAGAACGATGGTGCGCGCGGACACTGGGTGCCGCAGGACTGGGTGCTGGCCTACGACGGCCACGGCGACATGCTGTGGAACGAGCGTGAACTGCGCGATTTCGAGCTGATCTGCGACTGGCGGTGGACCGGCAAGCCCGTGAAGGCCAAGGTGCCGGTGATCCGTCCGGACGGCACCACGCCCGTGGGTGACGACGGCAAGCAGCAGATGGTGGAGATCGACGACTTCGGCGACAGCGGCATCTATCTGCGTGGCAGCGACAAGAGCCAGATCAACATCTGGTGCTGGCCCATCGGCAGCGGCGAGGTGTACGGCTATCGCAACGATCCCACGCAGCCCGCCGCCGTGCGTGCGGGCGTGACGCCGAAGGAGAAGGCCGATGCGGCCCCTGGCAAGTGGAATCGCTTCCGCATCCGCCTGCAGGGCGATCGCCTCACGGTGAACCTGAACGGCAAGACCGTGATCGAGAACGCGCAGCTGCCTGGACTGCCGAACAAGGGCCCGATCGCGCTGCAGCACCACGGCGCGCCGATCGAGTTCGCCAACATCTATGTGCGTGAGTTGAAGCCCGAGGCTCCGAAGTCGGAGTGATCGCGCGGGCTCAGGTGCCGCGGTAGCTGCAGCGACTCGTGCAGGTCTCCTGCACGATCACTTCGGTCAGCAGCGGCATGACGGGCTTCAGTCGATCCCAGATCCACTTGGCGATCATCTCGCTGGTGGGGTTGTCCAGACCCGGCACCTCGTTCAGGCATCGGTGGTCGAGCGCCTGCTCGAGCGGCAGCGTGGCAGCCGTGAGGTCATTCAGGTCGATCAGGTAGCCCTGCTTCGGGTCGAAGGATCCCTCGACCACCACCTCGGCGCGGAAGCTGTGCCCGTGCATGCGACGGCACGGGTGTTCGGGCGGAAAGCAGGGCAGCCAGTGGGCTGACTCGAAGCCGAAGGTCTTGGAGAGCCGGACGTGCATGCGAGCAGCGCATGCGGGCCGGTGCCCTGGTGGACACCGGCCCGCCGTGCGTTCAGTCCTTCTTGGCCTTCTTCTTGCCCTCGCCCTTCGGCGTGGTGGCCGCTGCAGCGCCCTCGGCCTGTGCGCCGGAGGTGTCGGTGGCGGCCAGCGCAGCCTCGAGGCCCTTCAGGCCGCGACGCTGATCGCGCAGGCGACGGCTCTTGCCGGTGCGCTCGCGCAGGTAGTACAGCTTGGCGCGACGCGCATCGGCGCGGCGAACCACCTCGATCTTGCCCAGACGCGGCGAGTGCAGCGGGAAGATGCGCTCCACGCCCTCGTTCGCCACGATGCGGCGCACGGTGATGGTCACGTTCACGCCGCGGCCCTTCTGGGCGATCAGCACGCCCTGGAACACCTGCACGCGCTCCTTGTCGCCTTCGATGATCTTGTAGTGCACGTCGATGGTGTCACCGACGGAGAAGGGGGGGAAGCTCTTGGCGTCCTTGAGCTGGCTGGCGGTGGTCTGCTCGATGGTGAGTTGGCGGTTCATGATCAGTCTCGCAATCTGGATCCGCTGGCGGATCCCAATGTCCCTTTGCAGCCTTCGGAATCCTTCCGAAGACGCCGCGTGGGCGCTGGTCACTTGGGCTCTTCACGGCCCAGGGGTGACCGTTCCATCAGATCCGGCCGACGCACACGCGTGCGGTGGATCGTCTGCTCGCGTCGCCATGCCTCGATTGCGGCATGGTCGCCCGAGAGCAGCACCTCGGGAACGTTCCGTCCGCGCCACGAGCGCGGGCGGGTGTAGTGCGGGCAATCCAGCAGTGGATTGCCTTGCTCGTCGCGGCGGCTGAAGGAGTCCTCCGCGGCCGAGCGTTCATGACCCAGCACTCCTGGAAGGAGTCGGGTCACCGCATCGGCGACCAGGAGTGCAGGCAGCTCGCCGCCTGACACCGTGAAGTCGCCGACGCTGATCTCGAGAGGGCGAAGTTCCTCGATCGCCCGCTCGTCGATCCCCTCGTAGTGGCCTGCGATCAGCAGCAGTCTGGGCTGCTGGGCAAGCCATTCCACGCGGGTTTGCCGAAGGGGTTCCCCTTGCGGCGTGAGCAGCACGCGGCAGGCTGCTCGAGTGTCCATCTTCTCGACCGCCTCGACCGCGTCGACGAGGGGGTCACACATGAAGACCATGCCGGGTCCGCCGCCGAAGGGTCGGTCGTCCACCTTGTGGTGAGCGCCGGTGGCCCAGTCGCGGATGTCGTGCAGGAAGTACTGCACGGCTCCGCTGGTGGCGGCCCGTCCGCAGATGCTGGCGGCGAGTGGCGCCGTCATCATCTCCGGAAAGATCGTGAGGAGGTCGATGCGCATGGGCATGGCCTCCCGCGGAGGGGATCAGCCCTCCTTCTTCTCCTCGGTGGCGGCGGGCTTCGGATGGCGGCTCACCTTGCTGCGCACAGCGAGGGCCTTGGCCGAAGCGGCCGGAATCGCGCCACCCAGGTTCTTCACCAGGTTGGCCACGGTCA
>RFQW01000159.1 GCA_009924765.1 Planctomycetota bacterium
TCCTTGCTTTCAAGCGTCTTCAGTTCGGTCTTGCCGTCCTTGTCGGTGACCTCGCGCACCATGATCATGGGCTTGTCGGGCGTGAACACCAGCAGGTCGGTGTGGCCCTCGTGATCCACGTCCACGCCCAGGATCGACTCGGGGCTGCGGCTCAGGCTGCCCAGCGACACGCTGCGATGGTTCTTGGCATCCATCGCCGCCTCGCCGGTGGCGGGCACCAGCGTGAGCGTGTAGTTGCGTCCATCCTTCGTGACCACGGCCAGCGACGGCGTGCCGTTGAAGGTGACCAGGTTCATCGACACCGGCGATGCGCCGGACGCCAGCGGCACGGGCTTCGGGAAACCGATGCCGTCGGTGCCTGCATCGCAGCGACCCAGCACGCCTTCCTTCTCGCTGAGCAGGAACACCTGCGCGGGCTTGCTGTCGGCGGCTGGCAACGCGGCCACCGCATCCAGGTCGGCCAGCGCGGGATAGCGCTCGGGGCTGTCGAAACCCTTGCCGGCGCGCTGGCGATACAGCATCACGGCGTTCTCGGCGGTGTTGGTGGCCAGCAGATCCTGACGACCATCGCCATCGAGATCCACCACCGCGTAGCTGCGCTTGCGGTTCTGTGGATCCTTGAAGGCCCAGGTCTGGATGCTGGCTTCGCGATCACCGGCGCCGGCGATGGGCGCCTTCTCCATGCGGCTGAACACGATGCGCTTCGAGGGACGCTCGATGGTGCCGATCAGCGCCTGCTTCTCGCCGGGCAGTCGAACCGTCTCGGCCTCGCGCAGCGGCGGCATCTCGAAGCGCAGCTGCGGTCCAAGCACCAGCTTGTCGCCTTCGCGACTGCTCAGCCAGATGCGCACCGGGCTGGCGTCCTCGGGCACCACGCCCATCACGTCGGGCGTGCCGTTGCCGTCGAAGTCCTCGATCACGCTGGCCACCACGTTGCCCGCGCCGATGTCGAGTTCGGTGGGCGTGCCCAGTTGATCCTTCTCCAGCGGCCAGATCATGATCTTGCCGCCGACGTTGCCAACGATCTCGGGCTTGTCGTCGCCGATCACGTTGGCCACATGCAGGTTGTCGCGGTTGCCGGCCAGACCCTTCATGGGGAACTTGCGAACCACCTCGAACACGCCGGGCTTGGTCTGCCGCACAAGCGCGATGGTGCCGGGCTGGCCCGCGTAGATCAGGTCCATGCGGCCGTCACCGTCGTAGTCGAAGGGCACCACCGCCTGCACCTCGTTGGGCACGCTGATGGTCTCGCGGCGGAAGCGCCACAGTTCGGGCAACTCGTTGGAGCCGGCGGCGGGGGCCTTCTCGTCGCCGGGCTTGGCATCGGGCTTCTGGTAGTAGATCTCGATGCGGCTCTTGTGGTTGTTCACCGCGATCAGGTCCTTGCGACCGTCGCCATCCATGTCGGCACTGTCGAGCGGGCCGCCCTTCGGATCGATCTTCTGCACCTCCAGCGGCGCAAAGCCGTAGTTGCCGGAGAGGTCGGCACCCTGAGGGGCGAAGGAAAGGATCGACGCGAGCAGAAGGGTCGTGTGCATGAGGTCTCCGGTATCGAGCCGAGCCGTTCCGTGGTTCGGTGCGGCTATAGTAGCGGCGTGCGAATCACCAACTCTCCAGTCGCCTGTTCGCTCGCCTTCATCGCCATCGCATGCGGCCTGGCGAGCGCCGACATGGTGAAGCTGAAGAGCGGCAGCTCCGTCGATGGCACCATCCTGAAGCGAACGGACAAGCGCGTGTGGGTGGACATCGGGCCCGAGGTGCTGGCCTTCGACATGGAGGATGTGGAGAGCGTGGCCAGCGCCACCGCGCCCATCGCCACGCGCACCGAACAGGTGGACCTGTTCCACACCGCCACCGATCTGCCCACGCTCAGCCCCAAGGAGCACGCCAAGATCCTGGGTCCCGCCGTGGTGAAGGTGAGCACGCCCGGCGGACTCGGCAGCGGCGTGATCATCGACAAGGAAGGCCACGCCATCACCAACGCGCACGTGGTGCAGGGCGAGCAGAAGCTGAAGGCCACCGTGTGGTTTCCGCAGCCCGACGGCACACTGCAGCGCGTGGAGATCGACAAGGTGGAACTGATCGCGGTGAACAACCACCTCGACCTGGCGCTGCTGAAGATTCCGCACCCCGAGGGCAAGGAGTTCTCCTTCGCCCCGGTGCAGCGCGAGGAGAAGCTGGACATCGGTCAGCCGGTGTTCGCCATCGGCAACCCGCTTGGCCTTGAGCGCACGCTCACGCAGGGCGTGATCAGTACCACGCAGCGCAGCTTCGATGGCCTGACCTACATCCAGACCGACACGCCCATCAACCCCGGCAACTCGGGCGGCCCGCTGTTCAACACGCGCGGCGAGGTGATCGGTATCACCAACATGGGCATCCGCGGCGGCGAGGCGCTGGGCTTCGCCATTCCCAGTCGATACGTGAAGGACTTCATCCGCAATCGCGAGGCCTTCAGCTACCAACCCAACAACCCGAACGCCGGCCACAACTATCACGATGGCCCCGCGCGCACCAAGTTCGACGTGCCCACCGAGCTGCTCGATGGCAGCGCGGCGAAGTGACCTGCCAACCCGTGCAAGGATGAACCCCATGCGACGAAACCTGATCGCCGCCGCTCTGTCGCTGTGCGCCGCCTTGGCCGTGCACGCCGCCGACCTGATCACCATCGATCGACTTGCGCCGAAGGAAAGCTGGTTGGTGCTGGGCGTGGACGACTATCAGGCCGCCGCCGAGCGCTGGAGCCACACGCCATTCTCGGTGTGGTGGAACAGCGAGGCGGTGCAGAAGCTGGTGAAGGAGCCGCTGGAAAAGTCGCGCAAGGATTCCGCGGATCGGCTGCGTGAACTGGGCCTGCCGGAAGACGCATGGAGCGCGCCGCGCACGATGGGTGGCGCGTTGTACGCCGCGCGCGACGAGCAGCTGGACAGCGATCAGGCGCAGTTCATCATGTACGGCGACTGGGGCGACAAGGCCGATGGCGTGTCGGGCATCTTCGATGCGGTGCTGGCCGACTTCGAGAAGCGCGAGCCGGGCCGCGTGAAGAGCATGGAGATCCGCGGCAAGAAGGCCAGCGCCATCAGCGTGCGGCCCGAGGAGCCCAAGCCCGAGATCGGCAAGGACGGCCGTCCGCGCCGCCCGCGTCCGCGTCGTGGCGGCATGTTCGAGGAGGGCGGCATGTTCCAGCATGTGTCCACCATCTGGTACGTGCGCGATGGTTCGCGATTCCTGCTTGGCAGCGTGGAGCGCGACCTGGACGAGGCGATGGGTGCGCTGGAAGGCCAGTCGCGGCCCAGCATGTCCGATGACACCGATTTCAAGTCCGCGCTCGATCAGGTGAGTCGCGGCGACGGCTGGGCCGTGTTGATGACCGGCCCCATGCAGCGCGTGGCGGGCACCACCGGGCCGCAGCTCGCCTTCCTGCAGCCCATGCTCACCGCGCTGTTCGGCGAAGTGAAGGCCTACGCCTTCAGCCTGACCAGTGACCAGACCGACGCGCAGTTCGAGCTGAACAGCGGCATCCTGGTGAAGGGTGATCGCGTGGGCGTGTTCGCGTTGCCCGATCCGCCGGTGGCCGCCAGTGCGCCGCCCAAGTTCGTGCAGGGCGATGCGGTTGGCTATGGCCGCATGCAGGTGCAGTTTCGCGATCTGATGAAGCTGCTCGAGACCGCGGTGAGCAACGTGCCCGAGGAGATGGCCGCCACCTTCGAGCCAACGCTGCAGCAGTACGGTCCCGACCTGCGCAAGGCCTTCGACGCGCTTGGCCCCGAGGTGCATGTGGTGCAGCGCTACGCCAGCAAGCCCGGTGAAAGCGATCCCGAGACGCAGGGCGTGTACGGCATCGCCTGTCGCGACGAGCAGGCCGTGACCGGCCTGATGAACCTGTTCCTGCCCGAGGCGGGTTTCGAGCCGCGCGACTTCAATGGCAACACCGTGTTCAGCGCCGACGGTGGCGAGACCAGCTTCGGTTTCGGCGGTGGCATGTTCTACATGGGCACCACGCAGTTGGTGGAGCAGAGCCTGCGTGGCGGCGATGGTTCACTTGGCGAAAGCCCCGCGTGCAAGCAGGCGCTGGCCGCCGTGGGCACGCAGCCTGTGCTGGGCTGGGGCTACACCGACCTGGTGGCCACGCTCGAGGTGAGCCGCAAGAGCCTGATCGCATCGGCCTCGCGCTACGAGCGCAACATGGTGCCCAAGGACCAGCGCGACATCGCCGACTCGGTGGGCCTGGATCTGCCCACCGGCCTGGTGGACGCGCTGAAGGAACTCGACGTGAAGAGCCTGCAGAACGCCTTCGGTCCCATGCAGTGGGACATGCGCGCGGTGTCGAACGGCCTGTTCACGCGCACGCGACTGCTCAGGCCCGCGAAGACGAACTGAGCCCGCGCACGAACGCCTGCATGCTGTCCGCGAATCGCTGCGGGTCGGCCGCGCCCGGATCGTCATGGCGATCACCCGGCAGCACCAGCAGCGTGGCGTTGGGCATGGCTTCCTCGATCATGGTGGCATCGGCGACGGGCGAGATGGCGTCGTCTTCGCATGTGGCGATGAAGGTGGGCAGGGCGATCGCCGCGGCGTCGCGCTCAAGCGGCGTATCCATGCAACCCACGCGACGCAGCATCCACACGGCCAGCGCGGTGAAGGGCTGCGTTGGCAGATCGCGCAGCGCCAGTCGCCCAGGCAGCGGCGAGTGCAGATCGCGGTAGGGGCTGAGCATGATCACGCCCGCCACGGGCACGCCGCCCTTGGCCGCACGCGCCGCACCGCGCAACGCCACGCCCGCACCAAGCGAGTGTCCGCACACCAGCACCGGAGTGCCAGGGCACTGTTCGGCGATCTCGCCAAGCATGGCAGCCACGGCTTCGGGTTCGCGAACGCCCACCCAACTGCGCGTGCCGGTGTGTTCGCCATGCGCGGGCAGGTCGGGCAGCCACGCCTCGCGAATGCAGGGCAGCAGCGGAGCGAGTCGTGCCAGCGAATCCCAGCGCGAGCGGCCCCATCCATGCACCATCAGCAGCACGGGCGCATCAGGT
>RFQW01000160.1 GCA_009924765.1 Planctomycetota bacterium
CACAGGTCGGCCTTCGCCATGGCGATCACCAGCGGCACATCGCACGCCTCGTCGGTGCGTCGACCGCGATGATGACGGATGCGCGAGGCCATCTCGGCAAGCACCAGATCCTGTCGCGATGTCACCGCGTTGCCTTCGGGCAATCCAGCGGCGCGGCGGAACCCCGGATCCTGCGTTGGATCCAGCACGAACACCACGCCGCCCTCGCTGCGACCCAGATGCCGCGTGACCGGCCGCATGGCGTCATCCGCGCCCGGCATGAAGTGCTCGCCCGCGTTGTCGTACAGCACCAGCAATCGCTCCGCGCGCTGCACGCCATGGCTTCGCACCGCAAAGATGAACGGCACGGGCACGGTCTCGTCGCGACCATCCAGCCGCACCGCGCGATAGCCACCGCCACCGGCGGTCTCGGTCTTCGCAAGTTTCACCGCGCGCTGCGGATCCGCGCTGGCAAACAGCAGGTTCTCCGCTTCGTGCAGCCGCGCGTTCAGGCGCGGCTCGGCGTCGGTCATCTCGATGCCAAGTCGCACACCCTCGCGCCGCAGGCTCCACGCCGCACTCGCAAGCAGATGGCTCTTGCCGGCACCCGGCGCACCCACCACGCTCACGATGCTCGCCGGCACCTCCAGCATGGCGCGCGGAAATTCCTGACGGCACCGCGGACACGCAAGCCGCGTGCAGCGCGCACCTTCGGGATCGATGGCCGCACCGGTCAGATCGAATCGACTTGGAAGAAACCGCAGCGGCTCATCGGCACCCGCCACCGGATCACCGAGCAATCGCGGGTCTTCCGAAACAAACAGCGCATCGCTTGGCGCAAACCCCTGCCAGCAGTGCGGGCAATGCAGCCTTCGCACCAGGTCCCGGGCCGGCTCGAAGATGGGGTTTCCGTGCATGGCAGCCACTGGCATGGTTCGTTAGGCTACCGCCTCGCTCGGCGTCCCGGCCGACGAATGCTGTTCCAAAACCCGAACACGTGGACCCGCCAAGGGCCCACTGCATGCCACAGGAATCCGATCTCATGCCACGCCTGACTTCCCTGCTTCTCGCCGCTTCACTCGCCACCAGCATTGCAGCCACCGCCCTCGCCGACGAGGTGCTGGTCACGCTCGCCAGCGGCGACACCATCCGCGCCACGCTGGTGAGCGATGTGGATGGAACGCTCACGCTGAAGCACCCGGTGCTTGGCAACCTGAAGATCGCCAAGACGCAGGTGGTGAAGATGGAGCCCGCGCCCGCCGCACAGGCCGCGCCCGCTGCGGCACCGGCCGCTGCTGCGCCAGCACCAGCCCCGGCGCCGGCTCCCGCACCCGCACCAGCTGCTGCACCAGCTCCTGCTGAAAACACCACGCAGGTACCGGCACCCGCCGCGCCTGCTGCCGCCGCTCCCGCCGATGCCACCAAGGCTGCGCCGGCCGCCGCAGCCGAACCCGCCAAGCCCGCCGAAGATCCGAACAAGCCCAAGTGGACCGCATCGGTCGAAGGCAACATCACCGGTGTCGCCGCCGAGAACGATCAGTGGGATCTTCGCGTGGCCGCCAAGGCCCTGCGCGAGACGCCCGACGACAAGCTGAACATGTACGCCGAGTACTACCTGAAGACTTTGGGTGGCTCGAACAGCGGCAACACCGGCAGCGCCATCACCGACAGCAACCTGCTGAGCAACGTCACCTACGACCACTTCCTGAACCCCGGCCCCTGGCTGTGGTTCGCCAAGGGTCAGTACGAATACGACATCAACCAGAACTGGGAAAACCGTCTCGGTGGCTGGAGCGGTGCGGGTTACCGATTCCTGCGCGATGATCCGAAGAAGTACGACCTGACCGGCAAGGTGGGTTTCGGTGTGACGCGCGAGTTCGGCGGCGTGGACGACTGGTTCCCGCAGGCATACGCCGAAATCCAGGGCTTCTGGCAGATCAGCGATCGCCAGAAGATCACCGCCAGCTCGTTCATCACGCCCGACGTTTCCGAGTTCAACAACTACATGATCCTGACCCGCGTGGAATGGAGCATGAAGCTGGACTACATGAGCGGCCTCAGCCTGGTCGGCGGCTTCCGCGACCAGTATCAGAGCCCGGCGAAGGCGGCCGGCTCCAACCAGAACGACCTGCGCGTGTACCTGGGCTTCAAGCTCGACATCTGATCCATCAACCACGGACCACACACCATGAAGATCATCCAAGAGTTCAAGGAATTCGCCGTCAAGGGCAACGCACTCGACCTGGCCGTCGGCGTGATCATCGGCGCGGCGTTCGGCAAGATCGTGAAGAGCGTGGTGGACGACATCTTCAATCCCGCCATCGGCATGCTGATCGGCGGCGTGGACCTGTCCAACATCAAGATCCCGCTGAAGCACGCCGTGGAGGCGGACCCCACCAAGAACATCGTGGCGCAGCCGGAGGTGGCGATCAAGATCGGCACCTTCCTGAACATGTGCATCGAGTTCTTCATCGTGGCGTGGGCAGTGTTCCTGCTGGTGAAGGCGATCAACCGTCTCGCCGAGAAGACCGGCGTGCCGCTCGGCACCCCGCCCAAGCCCTGACGTCCGCGTAACAGGGACGGGGGTCGTTATAGGGCCGCGGCCGTTATTGGCCGTGCGCCTCGCGCCGCCCTATCTTCGCGGCCATGGCGATCGAAAACCTTTCGGATGAGCAGGTCCGCACCTGGACGCGCGAGCAGAAGGATCGTTGGTGGCTTGAGAACGTGTACCGCGGCAACATGCCGCAGCTCACGCTTCGCGCCGCGCTGACCGGCTTCGTGCTGGGCGGCGTGCTGAGCGCCACCAACCTGTACATCGGCGCCAAGACCGGCTGGACGCTGGGCGTGGGCGTGACCAGCGTCATCCTGAGCTTCGTCATGTTCCGCGCCATGTCGCGCATGAACCTGTCGAAGGACATGACCATCCTCGAGAACAACGCGGTGCAGTCGATCGCCACCGCCGCCGGCTACATGACCGGTCCGCTCATCTCGGCGCTGATGGCGTACATGTTCATCACCAACACGCCCATGCAGTGGCACCAGATGCTGCTGTGGAACATCCTGGCCAGCATCCTGGGCGTGCTGGTGGCCTTCCCCATGACCCCATGAAGCGCCGCTTCATCAACGACGAGCAGCAGCCCTTCCCCGAAGGTCGCGCCGCCGCCGTGGTGCTTGACTCGCTGTATCCGCACGCGCCGCGCGGCGGAACGCTGCACATGAAGGACAACATGCCGCAGGAGCATGCGCCGGTCGAGACCGAGCGTGGCGTGGACATGGGCCTGTTCAAGGCGAAGGCGCTGGCGTGGGCCGCGGGCATCGGCGCAGTGCTGCAATTGCTGGTGGCGGGCGGCTACATGGCCATGCTGCAGATCCGCGGCACCGCCAAGGCCAAGGAATCGCTGTGGAAGATTCCCGAGCGCCTCGACGAGTGGTACTACCACCTCGCCGCCAAGGGCAAGGTGCCGCTTCCCAAGTCGATGGGCGCCACCTTCGAGCAGCTGGGCGTGACCGTGGCCTTCGACCTGAGCATGCTGGGCGCCGGCGGCCTGATGGGCATGCGCATCGCCAACAGCCTGCTGCTTGGCATGGTCACCAACTTCCTGGTGATCGCGCCGCTGATGATCCGCGCAGGCGAGATCGTGCCCAAGAACTGGGCCAAGATCGTGCAGGCTGACGGCACCTACGACATGGCGGCCGCGGTCTTTGGTCGCCCGCATCTCACCAACACCTGGTGCCTGTGGTGGGGCGTGGCCATCATGGTCACCGCCAGCATGGTCAGCCTGTTCGCCAAGCCGCAGGTGCTCATCTCGGCGTTCACCGGCCTGTTCGCGAAGAAGGCCAACAACCACGACTGCCTGCGCGACATCGAGCTGCCGCTGAAGTGGAGCTTCATCGGCATCCCCATCTTCAGCGCGCTCATCATCTGGCTCAACTGGGCCTGGTTCGGCGTCAACCCCTGGCTTGGCGCGCTCTCCATTCCCATGATCATCGTGCTCACGCTGATCGCGGCCAACGCCACGGCGCTCACCAGCACCACCCCCACCGGCAGCCTGAGCAAGATCACGCAGTTCACCTTCGGCTCGCTGCAGCCCACCAACCCCGCCACCAACCTGATGACCGCGGGCGTGACCACCGAGGTGGCCAGCAACGCAAGCAACCTGCTCATGGACATCAAGCCCGGCTACATGCTGGGCGCAAAGCCGCGTCAGCAGGCGTGGGGTCACTGCATCGGCATCGTGGCCGGCGCGCTGGCCAGCACGCCGCTGTTCTACCTGCTGTTCCTGAACAAGTGGAAGCCCGGCGGCGACGTGACCATCGAGAACACCATCACCGAGGCGTGGGCCGTGCCCGGCGCCATTCAGTGGGCTGCCATCAGCAAGGTGATCGAAGGCATGGGCAAGAGCGGCAGCATGGAGTCGATCGTGCAGACCGGCCCCGATCACATCGCCAAGCTGTGGGGCGTGCTGCCGGTGTCGGCGGCGTGGGCCATGCTGGGCGGCGTCATCATCGCGCTGGTGCTGGAGGCGCTGCGCATCGTGCGCAAGGGTCGCTTCCCGCTGTCGGCGGTGGGCATCGGCCTGGGCGTGGTGCTGCCACCCGAAAGCACCGTCATGATGTGGATCGGCGCGGCCATCTTCACCGGCATGGAGCGCAAGTACCACGAGCGCATCGGCGAATTCGGCCACCGCCTGTGGGTGGACTCGAAGGAAGCCGTGTGCGCGGGCTTGATCGCCGGCTGGGCGCTGCTTGGCATCGGCGACGGCATCATCGCCGCGGTGACGGATTTCCCGGAGACCGAGGCTGAAGTGGTGAAGCTTGAGAAGGAAGCGGCCGCCGCGCTGAGTTCGCAGGCCGCACCCAACCTGCCGGCCCCCGCTGCACCGCCCGCGAAGAAGTGAGTCGACTCAGGCCACGTCTTCGCCCAGCGCCGCATCGTCATCCGCATCGCGTGCGGTGATGGCCACGTCCAGGTCGCTGACCAGGCGCCACGCATGCTCCACCAGCGTGTCGATGGCGCGCA
>RFQW01000017.1 GCA_009924765.1 Planctomycetota bacterium
GTGCCTTCTCGCCGGTGCGGCGAGCGGGCATGGCGGCGGCACCCTTGCGGATGGCGTCTTCCACGGAGGTGTTGCCAAGGGTCACGCCGCGCACCGCTTCCACCGTCTCGCGGGTGCGAAGACGATCGAGGGCGGCCATCGTGGCCTTGACGAGGTTCTTGGGGTTGCTGCTGCCGAAGCACTTGGTCAGGCAGTCCTGCACACCGATCATGTCCAGGATGGCGCGCACCGATGCGCCGGCGATGACGCCGGTGCCGGGAGCGGCGGGAACAAGGCGAACCTTGCTGGCGCCGAACTGGCCTTCCACCATGTGCGGAATCGTGCGGCCCTGCAGCGGGTACCGCTTCATCTTGCGGCGGCCTTCCTTCTGGGCCTTCTCCACGCTCTGCGGCACCTGGTTGCTCTTGGCGTAACCAAGGCCCACGCTGCCGTTCTTGTCGCCCACAACCACCAGGGCGCTGAAGCTGAAGCGTCGGCCGCCGGCCACCGTGGCGCTGGTGCGATACACACCCACCGTCGTGGAGTCGCTGTCTCGTTCTTCGAACTTGAAGCTCATGGTCTTTCCTTTGGGTTCAGAACTGCAGGCCGCCCTCGCGGGCGCCATCGGCCAGCGCCTTGACGCGACCGTGATAGAGGTAGCCGTTGCGATCGAACACCACCTTGGTGACGCCCGCCTTCTTCGCGCGATCCGCCAGCGTGGTGCCCACGCCCTTGGCGCTGCCGGTCTTGCCCTTCACGGTCTTGCCCTTGGGGGCGCGATCGGTGGCCTCGGCCAGCGTGCGACCGCTGACGTCGTCGATGATCTGCGCGTAGATGAACTTCAGCGAACGGAACACCGTCAGGCGCGGACGCTCTGGGGTGCCGTTGATGCGCTTGCGCAGGCCGATCTTGCGGCGGGCGCGGCGAGTGTGCTTCAGGATGGTTGCGGATGGCATGGTTGGTTCACTCCGTGGATCAGCTACCGAAGGCCTTGCCCTGCTTGCGCTGGACAACTTCGTCGACGTACTTGACGCCCTTGCCGTTGTAGGGCTCGGGCTTGCGCTGCGAGCGGACCTGGCTGGCGAACGCGCCAACGGACTGCTTGTCGGGGCCACTCACCTCGACGATGGTGCCGTTGATGTTCACGTTCACGCCGGCGGGCACGTTCAGCTCGATGGGGTTGGCGAAGCCGAGCGCGAGCACCAGCTTCTTGCCCTGCAGACGCGCGCCCCAGCCCACGCCCACGATCTCGAGCTTCTTCTCGTAGCCCTTCAGCACGCCCTCGACCATGCCGTTGATCACGGAACGGGTGGTGCCCCAGTAGGCATTGTTGTTGCCCACCTCGACCAGCGCCGGATCCATGTCGCAGGTGATCGCCTTGTCGGCGTCGCTGTAGCTCACCTTCACCTCGGGTCGGTGGGTGAAAGCCAGCTTGCCCTTCGGGCCCTGCAGATCCACCACGCGGGTGCTGGCGTTGACCTGCACCTTCACGCCGGCGGGCACTGCGATGCTCTTGCGTCCAATTCGGCTCATGACTGTCTCCTGTGTCTCTCTCAGCACACCGTGGCGACGATTTCGCCGCCCAGGCGTGATTCTCGGCAGGCGCGGTCGCTCATGACGCCGCGGCTGGTGGTGATGATGGCGATGCCCAGGCCCTGCTGGGGCTTGGGAAGTTCCTCGACGCCGCGGTACACGCGGCAGCCGGCCTTGCTCACGCGATCGATGGAGCTGATCACGCTGGCGCCGTCCGGACCGTACTTCAGGTCCAGGCGGATCAGCCCTCCGCGACCATCGACGATGGTCTCGAAGCTGCGGATGTAGCCCTCTTCGTGCAGCACCTTGGCCACACCGCGGTTGAGCTTGTTGTCCAGGACCATCACCTGTCGCGCGCGGTTGGAGACCGCGTTGCGGATGCGGGTGAGCATGTCGGCTGTGAGATCGTTCAGGGGCATGGGTGGTTCCTCTCTTGTGGGCTCACCAACTGGCCTTGCGCATGCCGGGCACCATGCCCTGCAGTGCGAGTTCGCGGAGCATGTGACGGCACACGCGGAACTTGCGGTACACGCCATTGCCACGACCGGTGATTTCGCACCGATTGCGCTTGCGCGTGCTGAACTTGGGCTTCTGCTGCATCTTGACGAAGGTTCGCTTGCTGGCCATGGGGTTGCTCCGGTTCAGGCCTTCTTGCTGTTCTCTTCAGGTCGCACGAAGGGCATGCCCAGTTCGGCGAGCACGAAGCGGCTCATCTTGGGATCGCTGTTCTCGAACACGATGTTCACGTGCATGCCGTGGCTGAAGTTGACGTTGGCCATGTTGATCTCGGGCCACACGGCCTGCTCGGTGAGACCCATCGCCCAGCTGCCGCCGCGGTCGAAGCTCTTGTCGCTCACGCCGCGGAAGTCCTTGATGCGGGGGATGGCGAGGTTGATCAGACGATCCAGGAAGCCCCACATGCGATCGCGACGCAGGGTGACCATGAACGCGCTGGGCGAACCCTCGCGAACCTTGAAGTTGCTCACGGCCTTCTTGGCCTTGATCATGATCGGGTTCTGGCCCGTGATCTTGCGATAGGTGTCGATCACCGCTTCACGGTGCTCGGGCTTCAGCTTCTGGTTCTCCAGACGCTTGCCGACGCCGGTGCTCACGATGACCTTGGCCACCTTCGGCACCTGATTGGCGTTCTTCAGCCCGAACTCCTTCAGCACCTTGGGGATGACTTCCTCGCGGAAGGACTTCTGCAGACGGGGAATTTCACGTGTTGCTGCCATGGTTCTGTCTCCGAATCAGGCCTTCGCCTTGCCGCGGGCCTTGTGAAGCGTGTGCAGCTCCTTGCCGCCACGCGTCGCCACGCGAACCTTGCTGCCATCGGGCTTGGTCACGAACCGCACGCGGGACGGCTTGCCGTCCACCACGGGGCTCACGTTGCTGATGTGAATGGGCATCTCCTGCTTCACCTGACCGCCCTGGGGGCGCGTCTGGCTGCGGCGGAGATTCTTGGTGCGGATGTTGACGCCCTTCACGATCACGCGATCGCTGTCGGTGATGACCTCCAGCACTTCGCCGACCGTGCCGCGGTTGTTGCCCGCGGTGACGATCACCATGTCACCCTTGCGTACGTGTCGAGCCATGTCAGACGACCTCCGATGCCAGGGAAACGATCTTCATGAAGTTCTTCTCGCGCAGCTCGCGCGCCACGGCGCCGAAGATGCGGGTGCCGCGGGGATTGCCCTCGGCGTCGATCAGCACGCATGCGTTCGAGTCGAAGCGCACGTAGCTGCCGTCGGGACGACGGGTGGGGTACTTGGTGCGCACGATGACGGCGGTGGCCTTGTCGCCACTCTTCACGTCGCCGGTGGGCAGCGCCTTCTTGACGGCCACGAGGACCTTGTCGCCCACGCCCATGGCGACGCGGGTGAAGCGTCCCTTGGCGGTGCTGACGCCCATGATGCCGATGACCATGGCTTCCTTGGCGCCACTGTTGTCACAGACCTCGATGCGTGATTCCTTCTGGATCATGACGTGTGTCGGGCGCCTTTCAGCGACCCGCCTCCTCCGTGATGGCGAACAGCTTCACCGGGGCCTTCTCGACCACTCGGACCAGCGTCCAGCTCTTGGTGCGGCTGATGGGGCGGCACTCGGCCACCTCAACGCGATCGCCGACGCGGCTCTCGTTCTTCTCGTCGTGCACCTGCAGCACCGTGCGGCGCTTGGTGAACTTGCCGTACTTGGGGTGGCGGGCGACGAAGGCCACGACGACCTTGCGGGTCTTGTCGCGGTTGTCGCTCTCGACCACGCCGACGCGGCGCGGACTGTTCTCGGGCACGATGATCGTGTGTTCGTGGCTCATGCCTTGGCTCCGGTCTTGGTGCGCGCGCCCTGCTCGGTGAGCAGGCGGGCGATGGTGCGGCGGGTGGTGCGGAACTGGCTGGTGTTCTCCACCTTCTCGGTCACGGCCTGGGCGCGCAGGTTGAAAACCTTGCGGCGCGCGGCTGCCAGCTCGCTCGCGATCTGCTCGTCGGTCAACTTTCGGATCTCGGTGCTTTCCATGGTGAACTCCGGTCAGACTGCGATGCGTCGGGCCACGAAGCGGCACTTCACGGGCATCTTGTGTGCGATTCGCGCGAAGGCCTGCTTCGCGAGGTCCTCAGGAACGCCGGCGATCTCGAAGAGCACCGTGCCCGGCTTGATGCGGGCGGCCCAGAATTCCACATCCGCCTTGCCCGTACCCATTCGGGTCTCGAGGGGCTTCTTGGAGATGGGCTTGTCCGGGAAGACGCGGATGTAGAGCTTGCCTTGACGGCGCAGGAAGTGCTGCGCCGCGATGCGGCCGGCGTCGATCTGACGGGCGCTGAGCCAGTGCGGCTCGAGGCTCTGCAGACCGTAATCGCCGTAGGCAACGTAGTTGCCGCGCGTGGCGTTGCCCTTCAGCTTGCCACGCTGCTCTTTCCGGAACTTCACTCGCTTGGGCATCATGCTCATGGCTGGTCCTCGTGTTCAATCTTTCAACGACGGCCGCGGGCGCGCGCACGGCCACCGGCCGCGTTCGACACCACTTCGTCCTGCTGGTCCTGGCTGTACATGCCCTTGTAGACCCACACCTTCACGCCCAGCGCACCGCTGGTGGTGAATGCGTGAACCACGGCATAATCCACGTTCGCCTGCAGCGTGCTGAGCGGAATCTTGCCCAGACGGCTGTCGAGCGTGCGGCTCATTTCGGCGCCACCAAGGCGGCCGCTGAGCTGGATCTTCACGCCGAGCGCGCCGTTCTGCATGGCGCCTTCACAACGCTGCTTCAGCACCTTGCGGAAGTTCGCGCGCTTCTTCAGCTGCTCGGCGAGGGTCTCGCCGATCAGACGGGCGTCGATCTCGGGGTTCTTGATCTCGATGATGCGGATCGCGACCTTGCGGCCCGTGAGGGTCTGCAGGTCGTTGGTCAGCTTCTCGACCTCCGCACCCTTCAGGCCCACGACCTGGCCGGGACGCGCGGTCTTGATGATGACGGTCAGCTCCTCGCGCGTGCGCTCGATGTGCACATCGCTCACGGCCGCGAAGGGCGGCGTGCGGTTGAGGCGCTTGTCCACGTACTTGCGGATCTTGTAGTCCTCGATCAGCAGCTCGCCGAACAGGGCCTTGGGTGCGAACCAGCGGCTCTTGTGAGCCTCGGTCACACCGACGCGGAAACCGAATGGATGGACTTTCTGTCCCATGGTGTTTTCCTCAGCGAACGTCCACGCCAACAATCAGGTGACTGTTGCGCTTGAGAATCTGGTGCGAACGACCGCGATCCTTTTCCTGGAATCGCTTGATGGTGGGTGCCTCGTCGACACGGCTCTCGCTCACGAAGAGACGACCCGGATCGACATTGGCCTGCTCCGCCTGCGCGATGGCGCTGCGGAGCACGTAACGAAGGAAGAACGCGCCGCGCTTCTTGGTGAACTGCAGCTCGGTCAGCGCCTGATCGACGGGCTTGCCGCGGATCAGATCAGCCACCAGCCGTGCCTTGCGCGGGGCGATGCGTGCGAAACGATGGGAAGAGATGTAGGCCATGGGTGTACTCCGAATCAGCCGGCTGACTTCTCGCCGCCGTCGATGCCTTCCTTCTTGTTCGTGTGGCCCTTGAACAGGCGGGTGATGGAGAACTCGCCCAGCTTGTGGCCCACCATGTCTTCGGTCACGAAGACATCGTGGAAACCCTTGCCGTTGTGCACCTGGAACGTGACACCGACGAACTCGGGCACGATCGTGCACGAGCGGCGCCACGTCTTCAGCGGCTGACGGCGACCGGATGACTGCATCTTCTCCACCTTGCGGTAGAGACGCTCGTCGACAAAAGGACCCTTCTTGGAGGAACGGCTCATGCGTGGTCTCCTGGAATCACAGCTTCAGCTGGCCGTAACGCCGGCTATAGCGGCGACGGATGATGAGATGGTCACTGGACATGCCGAAGCGACGGGTACGACCGCCCTTCGACTGGGTGCCGCTGGCGTTCGAGGGCTCCTGGCCACCCTTCGAACGGCCTTCACCACCACCGTGCGGGTGCTGGTGATGGCTCATGGCGACACCGCGGGTGCGGGGACGACGGCCGAGCCAACGTGCGCGGCCGGCCTTGCCGAGAATGACGTTGCCGTTGTCGGCGTTGCCAACGGAGCCGATGGTGGCGCGGCACTCGAGCAGCACCTGACGGATTTCGCCGCTGGGCAGCACGAGGGTGGCCATGCGGCCTTCCTTGTTGGTGAGACGCGCAGCCATGCCCGCGGCGCGGCACAGGGCGCCGCCCTTGCCGGGGGTCATCTCGATGCAATGCACGTCGAGACCGGTGGGGATGTGCTTCAGCGGCATGCAGTTGCCCGCCTCGGGCTCCACCGCGTCCTTGCTGCTGATCACCTTGCCGCCGACCGTGAGGCCCTTGGGGCACAGGATGTAGCGCTTCTCGCCGTCGGTGTATTCCACCAGGGCGATGTGGCAGGTGCGGTTGGGGTCGTACTCGACCGCCATCACGGTGCCCACCACGTCGTCCTTGCGACGCTTGAAGTCGACCAGACGGTAGCGGCGCTTGTGGCCTCCACCCTGCTGGATCACGGTGAGCTTGCCCTGGCAGTTGCGGCCGCCGGTCTTGGGCAGCGGACGGCACAGGCTCTTCTCGGGCTTGGAACGCGTCACCTCAACGTGCATGTTCACGCTGGCGTTGCGACGGCCGTTGGTGGTCTTCTTGTAGATGCGAATCGCCATGGGAATTCCTCAGCTCAGAAGAGCTCGATCTTGTCCTCGGGGTGCACCTTCACGATGGCGCGCTTGGTGGTTGCACCAGCGACCATGCCGTACTTGTACTGACGGTCACGGGCCTTGCGGTTCTGCGTGCTCACGCCGAGCACACGCACCTTGTACAGGTCCTGCACCGCGGCCTTGATCTGATCCTTGCGGGCGGTGCCGGCCACCTCGAACGTGTAGCGATTGCTCTCGCCCGTCTGGTAGCTGGCCTTTTCCGTCACGACTGGACGGCGGATGATGTGGGTCGCGTGCATTAGGCGGACTCCTTCGTGCCCTTGAGGGCGGAACCGTCGATGAACGCCTGCAGACTTGCCTTGTCGACCACCATGAAGCGGTGGTTCAGCAGGTCGAAGGCGTTCAACTGCTCGATGCGGGTCACGGTCACGTTGTCGATGTTGCGCGCGCTCAGGCGGGCGTTCTCGTTGCCGCCATCCAGCGCGACCAGGCAGCTGCGATCGATGCCGATGGTCTTGAGCACCGCGGCAAACGCCTTGGTCTGGGGCTGCTTGAAGGCCAGATCGCTGAAGCACTTCACCTCACCGTCGACCAGCTTGGCGAGCAGCGCGTTGCGGTTGGCAAGGCGGCGCATCTTGCGGGTCATCTGGGTGCGGAAGGCGTCGCGGTCGCGGGTCTTCTCGAAGGCCACGCCACCGCCCTTGCGGCCGGGAATGCGCGAAGCACCGACGCGCGAGTTGCCGGTGCCCTTCTGGTTGTACAGCTTGCGGGTCGAGCCATTGACGGATCCGCGGCCCTTGGTGCGGGCGGAACCCTGTCGCTGGTTCGTGTGCGTGGTGACGTAAGCCTGCTTCAGCAGCGCGTGGCGGATCTCGCCACCGAGCGTGCTCTCGTCGATCTTCAGCACGTCAATCTTCTTGCCGTGCAAATCAAGGATTGGGAGTTCAATCATGATCATTCACCTTTGGCCACTTGGCCTTCTCGCCTACCCTCCGCAGCCCTTCACAATCGGGCGGCGGCAGGGATCGACTCGGTTTGGGGTTCGCTTGTTTCGGCGTGGGTGGTTCCCTTGCGGGCCTACCCAGCCATCCAGGTCACTTACCGGCCTGGATTCGAGCCTTTCGCTTGTAGAGACGCGTTGGCGTCCGGATGAACAGGTAGCCGTTGCTGGCGCCGGGGACAGCCCCCTTCACCACGAGCAGATTCTTCTCGGCATCGATGCTGACCACATCGAGGCTGCGAACGGTGACCCGCTCGTCGCCCAAGTGGCCGGACATTTTCTTGCCCTTCTTGATCTTGGGGCCGCGACCGCGGTCGGCGCCGCCGCCGCCGATGCTGCCGGGCGAACGGTGCTTGCGCTCCGTGCCGTGGCTGGCGCACAAGCCCTTGAAGTTCCAGCGCACCATGGTGCCCTGGAAACCCTTGCCCTTGCTGGTGCCGGTCACGTCGACGAACTTGATGCCCTCGAGCGCGCTCACGGTCACGGACTGGCCGAGCGTGAAACCTTCGGCATCCTTGTCGGTGTCGAGGCGCAGTTCGCGGTGCAGACGCTTGGGATCGGAGCCGGCCTTGGCGTCGTGGCCCATCACGGGCTGCTTGCTGGTGCGGGGCTTCGCATCGTCGAAGGCCAGCTGCACGGCGGCATAGCCGTCGGTTGCAGCGGTCTTCACCTGCGTGACCACGCACGGACCCGCCTCGATCACGGTGACGGGAATGTTGGTTCCGTCCGCCATGAACCAGCGGGACATGCCGATCTTCTTGCCAAGGATTGCTGCAGCGGTCATTGGGTGAATTCCTTGCGAATCAGGCCTTGATCTTGATGAACACGCCGGCGGGCACCACCAGGCGGTTCAGCGCATCGACGGTGCGCGGGTTCACTTCGGTGATGTCGATGATGCGCTTGTGGGTGCGGATCTCGAACTGCTCGCGGCTCTTCTTGTCGATGAAGGGCGAGCGAAGCACGGTGTAAATCTCGCGACGGGTCGGCAGCGGCACCGGACCAGCCACGCGAGCGCCGGTGCGCTTGGCGTGATCCACGATCTCGCGCGCCGAAGCGTCGAGGGCCTGGTGGTCGTAGGCTTCCATGCGGATGCGAATCTTGCCGCCTGTCATGGCGTTTCCTGCTCTTGCGTCACGAGTCATGCCTTGTCGCTGCGGGCACCGTGCCCATCGCAGTCGGCAATGGCGAGAACGGACAAAGTTACCCAAATCCCCGAGTCCGTCAAGGGGTGCATTCGCGGGTAGATTCCACTTCATGAACTTGGCATGCCTCGTTGCCCCCCTTCTCTGTGGCTTTCTCACGCACGCCGCGCCCCCCTCGACCACAAGTGGTGATGCTGCAAAGCCCCGCAATGCCACAGTTTCCGATAAGTCTAAGGTTATCGGGACGCAAAGTCCTGCATCGGCGGAAAGGAATCCCCCTGCGAAGGATTTGGACACCCCAGCACTGGAAACCAAACCCTTCGAATTCACCGCCATTGGCCTCTCAATGCGCTTGCCGCTGGGCGCCAGCGTGCGGCGCATGGTCGCGGAAGAGTTCCCAGCGTGGCAGGTGGAATCCGGACCCGGACAGCCGCCCTGGAGCATGCGCGTTCAGATGGCCTTTGCACCGGACCCAAAGACCGACTGCGCCAAGCAGCTGCAAGGCGCGGTAGGCAATCTGGCGATCGGTGGCGCGACGGTGAAGACGCTGTCCGAGCGCGACGCGAAGGTGTCCGGACGCAATGCGCGCATCGTGTGGGCTGGTGCCACTCGCGACAACATCACGAATGTGGCTGGATGGCTGGTGGTCGACAATGGCGAGGGCATCTTCGTGAGCCTTGGCGTGGTGACCTCGATGCAGAACTTCGCCGACGTGGAATCATCGCTGGACGCGAGCTTCGCGACCGCCGCCGTGGTTGATCCACGCGAACTGCAGGCTGCGCGCGCTGCGCAACTGGATCGCGGCGCGGCCATCGTGAAGAGCCTCACGCCCGAACGCCTGAAGGCGATCGCCGCTGCGGATACCAGGCCGGTGATGCATCGCATCTGGCGCCGATTGCCTGATGGTTCGGAACAGGAGGTGGGCTGGGTGGAAACCTCGCTTGGCAAGGGCATGCGCGCGGATGCGGCGATCGGCGGCTTGACGACGCAGCGTGATGCATCGAATGCCGAGCCGGGGCTGCTGCTGAAGGTTGCCGCTCGCACCTTCAGTCCCGATGGCGTGAATCGCGTGGAGACACAGGCTCGATACTGGGTGGCCTTCGACATGGGGGCCGAAGCCTGGTCCGTGCGCAGCACACAGCGCGGCGTGGGACCTGACACCCACTTCAGTCAGTTGGGCATCCGTGGACGGCGCGCAGACGGCTCGCCCGGCCGTGAGCTGATCGTGTCATCGCAGAACGAAGGCGTGGCGGAGGAACCACAGAACTGGGAGTTGCCGCCGACCGCGTATCTGCCGCAGGCGCTGGCCATGTCGCTGGCGCAGGTGCTGCCGCGCGGCGCGGAGCCTGCCGGCGAGGCCATCGTGTACGCGCTCGATGCAAGCGCGCTGCGCCTGTGCCAGCGACCCTTCGCCTGGCGCACCGCAGAGGACGGCTCGTGCACGCTGCAGGTGCGCGTGAATCCCGATGCGCCGGCCTACGAAGAGCGGACCGACGCGCGCGGCACACGCATCGACCGCATGGAGCCGGATGGCACCCACACCACACCCAGCACCACGCAGGAGGTGCAGAAGCGCTGGAATGCGCTGGGCCTCGACCCCTGAACCCTCCAACCGATCCGCGGATTTCGCTTCAACGGATCGCTCCGAACCCCTACGCTGAACGCCATGTCCACCGACCGCTCCTCCATCCTGCTGGCGATCCCCGTGTTCAACGAGGCCGCCACGATCGACCGGGTGCTGCGACGCGTGCAGGACTTTGCGCGCGATGTGCTGGTGGTGGATGACGGAAGCACCGACGAGACACCCACGATGCTGGCCCGCCATCGCGTGGAGGTGATCCGACATGGCCGCAACCGTGGCTACGGTCGCGCCATGCAGGAAATCCTGCAGCGTACCGAACACGACGGCTACGCCTGGGTGATCACCATGGACTGCGACGAGCAGCATGAGCCAGCGCAGATCCCCGACTTCGTGCACGCGATCGAGCAGGGCGACGCCGATGTGGTGAGCGGCAGCCGTTACCTGCGCGACGACGCGGGCGACGATGACGCTCCTGCCGCGCGGCGGAAGGTGAACGAGTCGATCACGGCGGAACTGAACCAGCGGCTGGGGCTCGGCATCACCGACGCCTTCTGCGGCTTCAAGGCCTATCGCGTTGGCGCCACGCGCAACCTGACGCTGAGCGTGGATGGCTACGACTTTCCGCTGCAGTTCTGGGTGCAGGCCGCGGCGAACGGACTGCGCGTGCGCGAGATTCCGGTGCGCCGCATCTACAAGGACCTGAACCGCACCTTCGGCGGCGATCTGGATGATCCGGAGCGTCGGTTGCGGGTGTATCGCGAGACCATGCACCGCGAACTGCAGCGCTGCCGGCGTCGGCTGTCATCCGCGGCCACGCGAGGGCTGCTGGCCGCGATCTCGAAGCAGGACGCACAGGACGGATGACCACGACCACCGCCGGCGTGGAACTGGTTGTGCGACCCGGCCACGCGCTGGCTGCAGCGCCCGACCGCGTTGAAGGCAAGCCGATCGAGACCTGGCGAAGCGAAGCGCGTGCGGCGCTGGGGCTGCCGGACCGACCGGTGATCGCCAGCGGTCATCAGAGCGAGTGCTGGCACGCGGGCATCCTGGCGAAGAACCTGTGGGCGCAGGCCGTGGCCACGCGCGAAGGCGCCGAAGCGGTGCACCTGGTGGTGGATCAGGATGGATTCGACGGCATGGTCGTGGAGTGGCCCTTCCGTCGCGCGGATGGATGGTGGGGTGTGCGCGGACATCGTTTCGCGGCTGCGGGCGGGGAAACCGCCGGCATGCGCTGTCCAGCCTTCCGCCCACGACCGATCGAACCGGGCGACGGCACCACGGATGCCGTGGCACACGCCCTGCGCACGATCGAGACCGCCCTGCTGCAGCAACGCACGCACACCGATGCCGCCATGCAGGGCGCGGCAGCCCTGCTGCAATGCGCCGCACCCTGGCTGCCCACACCACGCCTTGTGCGCGCGAGCGACCTCATGCGCACCTCGCTGGCGCAGCGGTTTGTGGAACGCATGCTGGCCGATCCGGCGGCCTGCGCGCAGGCATTCAATGCGGCGCTGGCATCGGCCCCACGCGCGGCGCGCGCACTGCGCATGCACGAAGGTTCGGTGGAATTGCCGGTCTGGCTGATCGGTTCGCAGGGCGAACGCGTGCGCGCGAATGCCGCACAGGTGTCGCAGGCCCTTCAGGCGGGAACGCCGGTGGTGCCACGCGCGTTCCTGATGAGTGCCTTGGCGCGCACGACGCTCGCGGATCGATTCGTGCACGGACTTGGCGGCGGCGTGTACGAATCGGCCACCGACCGATGGTTCCGCGGCTGGCTGGGATGGGTGCCGCCCGCCTTCGATGTGGTGAGCGCGAATGCGCG
>RFQW01000161.1 GCA_009924765.1 Planctomycetota bacterium
GCCTCACGCGTGGATCTGCCCGGTTCGGGCACGCTGTCCATCGAGCCGCCGCGCGGATCCACCGGTGAGATCCAGTGGAAGGGCGGCGCGTGGCCTGGCGCCGCCACGCTGGTGTCGCGGCCCGACATCGGTTCGGACGCCGCCGACCTGGTGTTTGCGGTGCCCATGGAGACCTACCTGCCCGGTGTGCTGGCCAAGGAGCTGTACAAGGGCTGGAGCCGCGAGGCGTACCGCTCGCAGGCCGTGGCCGCGCGCAGCTACGCCATGTGCGAGCACGCGTGGTGGGAGGGGCGTCGCCACTTCGACGTGGTGGCCGGTCAGGGCAGCCAGGCGTGGGTGGGTGCCACCGCCGATGCCACCAGTCGCGACGCGGTGCGTGACACGCGCGGCGAGTACCTGGTGTTCGACGGTCGCGTGGTGCCCGCGTACTACAGCAGCTGCTGCGGTGGCGCACCGGCGTCGGCCACCGACGCCATCCGCGAAGGCAGCTGGATGGACATCGCGCCGCTGAACGTGGTGAGCGCACAGAACGCGCGCACCAAGGACTGCTGCGAGAAGGCACCCACCGCGCGCTGGAAGGTGACGCTGCCGATCGCGGATTTCACGCGCCGTCTCAACGCCTGGGCCCTGGACGAGGGTCGCAAGGACCTGACGCAGCTCGCCACCGTGAAGAGCATGGTGGTGGCCGAGGCGAATCCGGCGGGCAGGCCCGTGTCGTTCAAGATCTCGGATGGCAAGGGCCATGTCGCGCTGTGGGGTTCCGAGGATCTGCGCTACGCGGTGAACGCCGGCGCCACCGGCAGCAAGGACACGCTGAAGAGCGGCTATGTCTCGCCGCGCTTCGATGGCAGCAAGATCACGCTCGAAGGTCGCGGCCACGGCCACGGCGCAGGCATGTGCCAGTTCGGTGCCGAAGCCATGGGCAAGTCGGGCCGGGACCATCGCCAGATCCTGACCCGCTACTACCCCGGTTCCACCATCGTGCAGATGCCGAGCGGTGGCGCCGCCGCGAGCGCCGAGCAGGCGTCGATGCCCACGGGTCGCTGAGGAAAAGGCATGTTCACCGGACTCATCCAGCGCATGGGCGACGTGAGCGAGCGACGCGACACCGCGACCGGTGTGCGGCTGGCCATTCGAGCGCCGGGCTGGCTGGCCGATCCGCAGCCGGGCGAGAGCATCGCCGTGAATGGCTGCTGCCTCACGCTGGTGCAGGCCGAGCGGGACGCCCTGTGCTTCGACGTGATTCCACAGACGCTGGCGCTCACCACCACGGGCGACCTGCGCGTGGGCGATGCGGTGAATCTGGAGCGATCACTGCGCGCCGATGCGCTGCTCGGGGGGCATCTGGTGCAGGGCCATGTCGAAGGCGTGGGCACGGTGGTTGGGGTGGACCAGACCAATGGGCAGTGGCGCACACGCATTTCGGCGCCGCCTGCCGTGCACGCGCACATGATCGATCAGGGCAGCGTGACCGTGGATGGCGTCAGCCTCACCGTGGCCGCCACGGGTGCGGACTGGTTCGAGGTGGCGCTGATTCCGGAGACGCTGCAGCGCACCACGCTGGTGCATCGCATGGCCGGATCGCGCGTGAACATCGAGGCCGATGTGCTGAGCCGCATGGTGGCGGCCCAGGTGCAGCGGCAACTGCAGGCGCTCAGCCTGCGCGCAGCACCATCAGCGTGATGTCATCGGCGTTGGCCGACGCCATCATGGCGCGGTCCACGCGTTCGCCGAGCCGCTTCACGATCTCGGCCGGGCTGTCCACAT
Source organism: Planctomycetota bacterium (assembly GCA_009924765.1). Classification (GTDB taxonomy): domain Bacteria; phylum Planctomycetota; class Phycisphaerae; order Phycisphaerales; family SM1A02; genus SYAC01. The sequence goes on from RFQW01000161.1 coordinate 1,768, forward strand.
CCAGCACCTGCTGGAAGGCCTGCACGTGCATCGGTGACGGCTCCTGGCTGTTCACGCGCGAGGCCTGATCCTCCGGGAAAGCCGCCTCGAAGCCGTCGGAGTGCAGCAGCAGGCGATCGCCCGCGTGCAGATCCACTTCCGTCTCCTCCCAGTGCTCGTCCTCGAACACGCCCAGCACGCCGCCCTTGCCGCGGATGAACTCCAGGTGATCGTGGCCGCGCAGCACCACCGGCGCGGGATGGCCCGCGCACGCCACGCGCAGACGAAGCGTGCGAAGATCGAGCACCGCGTACACGGCCGTGGCGAAGCGAACCGCCTGACTGTCGCGGGCAAGCAGTTCGCGGTTCACCACCGCCAGCGCCTCGGCGGGAGGCACGATGCGATAGGTGCTGCCAGTGATCTCCTTGGTGGGAAGGCTGCGCGCGATCACCATGGTCATCAGCGCCGCGGGCACGCCGTGACCCACGGCGTCGGCGATGAAGATGCCCAGATGATGCTCGTCCAGCCGTCGCGCGTCGTAGATGTCGCCGCTCACCCAGCTGGCCGGCCGCCACATGGCCGCCACCTGCGCGCGCGGCAGGTCGGGCAGCGACTTGGGAAGGAATTCGCGCTGCACCTGTGCCGCCAGCTGCAGTTCGTCCTGCATGCGCGCCAGATCGCCGCGCAGGCCGCCCACCATGTGTTCGGCGCCGCTGGCCTGCGCGCGCAGCCGATCCAGTTCGGGTTGGCGTGACAGCATGCCGCGCAGTGCGGCGGCGATCGCCACGGGTCCGGCCTCGATCGCCATGGCACCCAGTCCCATGCCCTGCGCGCTGCGTCGTTCGGTCACCACCAGATGGGGTTTGCCCGTTCGATCGGCCTGATCCAGTGCCGCGGTGAGGCCGCGCGTGTCATCGAGCGCGTCCAGCACCATCACCAGCGCGCCTGACGCGTCGCCGATGGCCGCGGCCGCATCGGCCAGCGCAACGCACGACATCGTGCAGCCTTCATCGAATGCCGCAGCGATCTCCAGTGCCAGCGATTGCAGCGATGCCATGCGTCGCGGCGTGGCCGCCATGGTCAGGTGCATCGCGGCGCGGGGCGCCGGTGGCGGTTCATCCTCGAACATGCGTGGCGAGTGTATCGGCGGCTGCATCGTCGCCGTGCAACCACGCAAGCGTGGCCGCGTGCACGCGCGGGCCGCCGGATGCATGCATGGCCCGCAGCGAGGGAAGCAGCGCATCGGGGTCGCAGCGCTGCAGCAGGGCATCGCGCGTGATGGGCGCGAGCGGTGCCATGCCGATCCACCACGCAACCAATCCGCGCACGCGATCGGCTGGCACGCCATCGCGTTGCAGCCCCGCAAGGCCCTCCGCGCCGTCGCGCTTGGCAAGACGGTCGCCCTGCGCGTTGCGCACCAGCGGCAGGTGCCACCATCGTGGCTCGGGCAGCCGCAGCGTCCGCAGCAACCGCGTTTGCAGCGCCGCGCTTTCCAGCAGGTCGGCGCCGCGCACCACATCGGTCACGCCAAGTTCGCCGTCATCCACGGCACAGGCCAGCTGGTAGCTGGGCACGCCGGCCTTGGTCCACACCAGGAAATCGCCGTGATCGCGGTGCACATGGAAGTCGTGCGAGCCCATCACCTGATCGTGCACCGTGGTGCCCTCGTCGAGCGTGTGCACGCGATGGTTCACCGCCGCATCCACGAAGCGCCACGCACCACGATCGCTCGGTCGCAGCGCATCCGGAAAGCGCGCGTGCCCCTCGCCTTCGTGCGGCGCACCCACGGCCGCCGCCGCTTCGCGCACTTCGCTGCGGGTGTGGGGGCTCTCGTACACCGCGCCGGCCTGCGCAAGCGCGTGCATGGCCGCGCGATAGCGATCCAGCCGTGCCGACTGGCGAATGGGTTCGCCGTCCCAGTCCAGGCCCAGCCAGCGCAGCGTGTCCAGCACGTCATGGCCGCTCGATTGCACGCGCGGGGCGTCCAGATCATCCAGTCGCAGCAGCAGGCGCCAGCCCGACTTGCGCGCCAGCAGCCAGTTGGCCACGAAGGTGCAGGCGTGGCCCAGATGCAGGGCCCCGGTGGGGCTTGGTGCCAGTCGCGAGATGCCGCCCTTCGCATGCATGCCCGGAGAGGGTAGATTGTCCGCAGCCATGAAGGCCTTGACGCAACGCCAGGTGTCCAACCGCCTGGCCAAGTTGGAACTGTGGGCGGAATGTGGTGACGCGATCCAGCGCACCTTCCAGTTCGCCGATTTCGTCACCAGCATGAAGTTCGTGAACGAGATCGCGCAGGCCGCCGAGCGCGTGCAGCATCACCCGGACATCCTGGTGCGATGGAACAAGGTCAGCCTGACCCTGTCCACCCATGACGCCAGCGGCATCACCGAGAAGGACTTCGCCTTCGCCGTCGATGCCGATCGCATGGCCGCCGCGCACCTGCCTCCGCCCGAGGCGCCGGCAGCCGAGCAGGCCCCGCAGGTCTGAGGTTCAGCTTCGAAGTGCCCGACGCACCAGCGTGGCGCGCGCCACGCGGCCCTTGTCCTCGTCGGTGGCACCCGGATCGATGCGCGCCAGATGTGCCGGCTGCACCTGCAGCAGCAGGCGCTGCACCAGCTCCATGCTCACGTCGCTGATCAGCTGCAGGCAGATGCCCAGGCGCAGGTTGGCCAGCAGCTTGGTGGCCTCCTCGGCGCCCAGCAGTCGCGCGGCGCGAAGCGTGGCCACGGCGCGGTGCACCTTGTCCTCCAGCAGCGCGCGGTTGGTGTCGGCCAGCATGCGACGCGCCGAGCGCTCGTAGTCGATCAGCTGCGGCACCGTCTCCTCGGTGAAGCGGCGCAGCAGTTCGTCCTCGCTGAAGCCCAGCGTGAGCTGGTTGCTCACCTGATAGAAGTTGCCCACCGCCTCGCTGCCCTCGCCGTAGAAGCCGCGCATGGCCAGATGCATGTCCTTGGCGGCGCGCTTCACGCGCTCCATCTCGCCGGTGTAACGCAGGCCGGGCAGGTGCAGCATCACGCCCACGCGCACGCCGCATCCCACGTTGGTGGGGCAGGCCGTGAGGTAGCCCCATCGCGACGAGAAGGCGAAATCCACCGCGCTTTCCAGCGCCTGATCGAAGGCTCGCGCGCGCTCGAACGCGTCGGGAAGCCGGAATCCCGGCATGATGGTCTGGATGCGCAGGTGATCTTCCTCGTTCACCATCACGCTCAGGCTTTCCTCGGCATCCACGCCCACGGTGCGGGCCACGGTG
>RFQW01000162.1 GCA_009924765.1 Planctomycetota bacterium
GCTGCAACGCCCGCAGCGCCGCCGCCGCAAGCAGGCTGCGCGGCGAACCTGTGGGTCGCTCGGCAAGCGTGCCGCTGGCGCGATCCAGACCGCGAAACGCGGCATCGGCCCAGCGCGGCTCGCCCGTGCACGCGGCGCAGGCCACCAGCGCCTCGCTGATGGCGCCTGCACCACTTGGTACGGCACCGTCATCCACACCCCCCACCGGCGCAAAGCGCCCGGCACTGTCGGCGGGCGCTTCCATCCAACCCGCTTCATCGCTCCAGCATCGATTGATCGCTTCGGCAAGCAGCTTCTTGGCGTGCACCAGCCACGCTGCATCGCCCGTGGCCCGGTGCAGCGACAGCAGGCCAAGGCTCATGCACGCAAGATCTTCTAGGTAGCCGGCCCCACTCGCCTTGCCATCGCGCCAGCATCGCGCCAGCGAACCCTCCGGCGTCACCAGCGACTGCATCACGAACGCGGCAGCACGCGCAGCGGCCTTCGCCAACTCCGGACGCTTCAACGCCACCGCCGCATCGGCCAGACCCTCGATCGCAAGCCCGTTCCACGCCGCGATCACGCAGTCATCCATGAAGGGCTGCGCACGCTTGGCGCGAGCCAGCAGCATGGCGGCACGAACCTGCCCCATCGCCTCATGCCACGACGCAAGCGACCGCCCCGCCGCCACCGCCAATCGCTCCGGCCGATCCTGCAGCGTCAGCACCCACGACGGCGGATCGTCGGGGTGATGTGGATCGCGGAAGTTGGCCGCGCGGTCCATGCCGAACGCCTCCACCGCCAGCGAACCAAGAGCGCCGCAACCACCCGTTTCAAGCGCCTGCTGCGTGGAGTGCGGGTTCCACACATAGGTCAGGCCCTCGCGGCCCTGCGTGTCGGCATCGAGTGCCGCCACGAAGCCGCCGTGCGACGCCTGCATGGTGCCCACCATGAAATCGGCCAGCTCGTTCGCCACCTGCGCAAGCCACGCATCGCCGGCCGCCGCCTTCGCGTACACGCCAAGCAGCTGCCCCTGGTCGTACAGCATCTTCTCGAAGTGCGGCACGGTCCACGCCGCATCCACGGCGTAGCGATGAAAGCCGCCGTCGAGTTGATCACGCACACCACCAAGCGCCATGCGCTCCAGCGTTCGATGCACCACACCTGCCGCCGCCACATCGCCTTCGCGCGACTGCAGAAAGCGCAGCAGCGACGGCTGCGGAAACTTGGGCGCACCGCCAAAGCCCCCATGCACGCGATCATGAAACGCAACCAGCGCCTGCGCCGCCGCCGCTTCCACCGCCGCATCCACTGGGCGACGCGCGGCCGCAAGTTCCATCTCGGCCCTCACCAGCCGCGCGATCTCGGCCGCCTGCGCCAGCACCTGCGCGCGCTGATCGCGCCACGCCAGTGCCAACCGCTGCAGCAATTCTGGAAACGCGATGCGCCCCATGCCCGGCTTGGGCGGAAAGTATGTGCCCGCAAAGAACGGCTGCAGCGACACCGGATCCAGGAACACATGCAGCGGCCACCCGCCACTCGGGCGCCCCTCGGTGACCGCCGTGAACACCTGGCACGCCGTCATCCACACCGCGTCCAGGTCCGGTCGCGCCTCGCGGTCCACCTTCACGCACACATAGTGGCGATCCATCACGGCGGCGATGCCCGGGTCCTCGAAGCTTTCGTGCTCCATCACATGGCACCAGTGGCAGGTGCTGTAGCCGATGCTCACCAGCAGCGGCACATCGCGTTGCCGCGCCTCGGCGATGGCCGCCTCGCACCACGGCCACCAAGGCACGGGGTTGCCCGCGTGCTGACGCAGATAGGCGCTGGGCTCGCCCGCGAGGCGGTTCACACTGGCCATTTGGCCACTGTCGGCCGCATCGGAGCGATTCTGGTTCATGCTTGTAACCCCCAAGATAGCCGCGTGCCGATGATGGCATCGTGCACGAGGCATCACTCGCCATCTGGATCCTGCCTGCGATCGCCGTGGCGATCGGCGCCACGCTGTGGGCGTTCGGTTCGCGCCTGTCACGCCACGCGGTGATGGTGACGGGCTTCGCGGCGGGCGTGCCTGCCGGCGCCTTCGCAGCGCAGTGGTTCGACCTGCCGTGGTTGCCGCCGGTGCTCGGCGCCATCGTGGGCGCGTTCGCCGGACTCATCATCGCGCGCATCGCCTACCGACTCATGCTGATGGCCACCGTGGGCATCGCCGCCGCGCTGCTGGGTGCCGTGCTCAGCGCCGCCGTGGTGGACAGCGGCGCCGTGGCCGCAAGCGGCGAACAGATGAGCGCCGCCGCCAAGCAGCGCGCATCGGAACTTGCCGAAACCGTTGCACGCGAGATGCAGTCGGGCAACGCCGATCAGGACACGCGCGAAGCCGCACGCGACGCAGTGACGCGCTTCTGGAACACGCTCGATGCCCCCGAGCGAACGCTGATTCTGGCCGCAACAATCGCCTGTGGCCTGGCGGGCCTCGCCTTCGGGTTCTTCCTGAAGTCGCTTGCCGAGATTGCCGCCACCGCGATCCTTGGCAGCATCTTGATCGCCTGGGGCCTGAACGAGGTGCTGGGCCCATCGGGCCCGCGCCTGGCCACCTGGTCGCTGGCCACGCTGGTGCTGGCCGTGGCGGGCATGGTGGTGCAGACACTCACCGGCGCGCGCGACGCCAAGCCTGCGGCCGCCAAGAGCGCCACCGACGCGGCCTGACGCCGCGCGCGGAATCTGCCACACTCACGCGCCCATGGATCACTTCCAATTCAAGGATGGAAGCCTGCACTGCGAAGGCGTGGCACTTGCCACCATCGCCGCGGCGGCCGGCACCCCCACCTTCGTGTACAGCGCCGCCACGCTGCGCCACCACATCCGCGCGCTGCAGGCCGCCTTTGCGCCCATCGATCCGCTGATCTGCTTCAGCGTGAAGAGCTGCCCCAACCTGTCGGTGCTGCGACTGGTGGCCGCCGAAGGTTGCGGCATGGATGTGGTGAGCCCAGGCGAACTGCAGCGCGCGCTGGCCGCAGGCGTGGCGCCGAGCAAGCTTGCCTACGCAGGCGTGGGCAAGACGCACACCGCGCTCACCGAGGCCATCTCGCTTGGCGTGGGTTGCCTGAACGTTGAAAGCGCCGAGGAACTGGAACTGGTTGCGCGCGTGGCCGCCGAACTTCGCCAGCCCGCCTCGCTTGCGCTGCGCGTGAACCCCGATGTGGACGCGGGCACGCATCGCCACACCACCACCGGCACCAAGGCCACCAAGTTTGGCGTCAGCCCCGCACGCGCCGAAGAACTGTTCGAGCGCATGCGCGACCACAGCTTTGCGCGCCTGGAAGGCCTGCACCTGCACATCGGTTCGCCAGTGCTTGATGCGGGCCGCTACGCGCAGGCGCTGGATGTGGCGCTCGCACTCATCGACCGTCTGCAGCAGCGCGGCCACGCCATCCGCACGCTGGATCTGGGCGGCGGCTTCGGCGCCGACTACGAAACCGGCCAGGCCCCCACGCCCGATGCCTACGCCGCGGCCATCCTGCCCAAGGTGCTGCCACTGAAGCAGCGTGGCGTGCGCTTTCTGCTGGAGCCCGGACGCTTCATCGCCGCCAACGCCGGCCTGCTGCTGCTGCGCGTGATCCGCACCAAGCGCGAATCGGGCAAGACATTCGTCATCTGCGACGCGGGCATGAACGCACTGCTGCGACCAAGCCACTACGACGCCTTCCACTTCATGTGGCCGGTGCAGCCGCCCGCCGGCCTGGTGCCCACCCATCGCACCACCGACACCGGCCTGCAGCCGCTTGAAACCTGCGATGTGGTCGGCCCGCTGTGCGAAACCGGCGACTATCTGGCGCTGGAGCGCGCGCTGCCCACCATGCGCGAGGGCGACCTGCTGGCCGTGTTCACCGCCGGCGCCTACGGCATGAGCATGAGCAGCCGCTACAACGCGCAGCCCCTGCCCGCCGAGGTGCTGGTGGACGGCGGCACCGCCACGCTGGTGCGCCGCCGCGAAACCCTGACCGACCTGATCGCGCACGAGATGCACACGGCGCCACTTTCCGCCTAGAGTGCACCCCATGGTCAAGCGCGAAGCCGATGGCGTGTGGATCACCCTGAAGGAAACCATCGCGGCCAACCACGAGGATGTGTTCGCATGCCTGACCACCGATGTGGGGCTGACACGGTGGTTCACGCTGGCGGCCGAGGTGGACCTGCGCAAGGGCGGCAGCATGAAGCTGGCCTTCGACGCCAAGTTCCGCCGCGCCTTCGAGGTGCCCATTCTCGACTTCGACACCGAAGGCCGCGTCACCTGGGGCTGGCCCATCGGCATCGCGGATGACTTCGTTCCACTCGAGTGGACCGTCACCCCCGATGTGGAAGAGGGCGCGCGCGTGATCCAGCGTCACGGCCCCTTCCCCGACGACGCCGACTCGCTGATCAGCGCCGCCAACGACGCCGAAAGCTGGCGCTGGTACCTGTGCAACCTGCGCACGGTGCTGGAAGCCAAGGTGGACATGCGCGCCGAGCGTCCGTTGTAGCCTGCGCGCATGAACTGGCGCCTCTACCTCTTCTCGCTGATCGGTCTCGTGTTCGCCGTGGCCCTGCTGGGCGCGGGACTTGTCGCCTTCCGCTTCACCGATCCGCAGAAGAGCGGCGTGTCCAACGCGCTGCTGCCGCTGCTGCTGTCGGGCGCCATGGCCACCTGCAGCGTGATGTCGCTGTGGATCAAGCGCGATCGCATGATCGGCATGATCGGCATCCACGCCGGCCTGGCCGTGCCGCTGATCTCCGCCATCGCCCTGTTCCTCTTCAGAAGACCGACGGGCTCGCCAGCCCGCAGGTGGTCATCTGCGGCATCGCGGGCGTGCTCGGTGTGTTCGTGTTCACCGCCATGCTGCGCACGCGCCCCTCAAAGGAAGAGCGCGACGCCACGCCGTCCAAGACGGATCTTCAGGGCTGAGTTCAACCTGCGGTCGGCTGCAAGCGCACGATCAGCTCCAGAGTGACCACCACGGC
>RFQW01000163.1 GCA_009924765.1 Planctomycetota bacterium
AGGGCCTTCAGTTCGCGGGTGCGCAGGCCGCAGATCACATGCAGGCGCTCACGCAGGTAGGCCGCATCCAGCAGGTCGCCCATGCGGATGGCGGTGGAGCGATCAACCTTGTCACCGTAGGCCGGACCGATGCCGCGGCGCGTGGTTCCGATGGCCAGGCTGCCCGCATCGTCGCGGGTGATGCCGGCCATGAAGTCTTCCAGTGCCGCGTCCTGTTCCTTGTGATAGGGCATCACCACGTGCGCGCGGTCGCTGATCAGCAGGTTGCTGCCCACCTCGATGCCGCGCTGGCGCAGGCCGTCGATCTCCTGCAGCAGCTTCTCGGGATCCACCACCACGCCGTTGCCGATCACGCAGATCTTGTCGGGGTGCAGGATGCCGCTTGGCACCAGGTGCAGGGCGTAGCGTTCGCTGCCCACCTGCACGCTGTGGCCGGCGTTGGCGCCGCCGTTGTAGCGCACGATCACGTCATGGCGACTGGTGAGCAGATCCACGATCTTGCCCTTGCCTTCGTCGCCCCACTGGAGGCCCACCACTGCGGTTGCTTGCGTGTTCATGAAGGAACGAATGCTAGCCACGCCGGACCGCGCTGCGGCGTAGGCTTTCGCCATGCCGCCCGATGCCCAAGGAATTCCGCTGCCCCAAGCCGCCGCCGAGCGCGTGAGCCTGTCTGCGGCGTTGGCGCAGGGTGGGGGCAACTTCCGCGGCGCGTATGTGCATGTGCCGTTCTGCCGGCATAAATGCCACTACTGCGACTTCTACAGCTTTGTGGATGGTGATGGCAGGGCCGATGCCTATGTGGATCGCGCGCTGGCCGAGATGGCGGCGTGGAAGCCGCTGGTGAACGGTTCGCTTCGCACGCTGTTTGTGGGTGGTGGCACGCCGACCATGCTTGCGCCCGCGCAGCTGGGCAGGTTGCTTGGTGGATTGCGAACAAGCTTCAACTGGGACGAGGGTGCGGAGTGGACCGTGGAGGCCAATCCCGAAACCGTGACGCCCGAGATCGCGGCGACGTTGCGTGCGGCGGGCGTGACGCGCGTGTCGATGGGCGCACAGAGCTTTCAGCCACGCCTGCTTCAGGCGCTCGAGCGGCACCACGACCCGGCGTCGGTGGTGCGTGCGGTGCGGCACCTGCGCGAGGCTGGCATCGAGCAGGTGAATGTGGACCTGATCTACGCCGTTCCGGGTGGCACGATCGAAGAGTGGAACGACGATCTGCGGCAGGCGCTTGCGCTGCAGCCTGATCACGTGAGTTGCTACGGCCTGATGTACGAATCGAACACGCCGCTCGGGCAGCGCCACGCCAAGGGGCAGGTTGCGTCGGCGCCGGAAGAGCTGGAGGTGGCCATGCACCACGCCGCCTGCGAAGCGCTGGGTGCCGCGGGTTTCGAGCACTACGAGATCAGCAACTGGTCGCTGCCAGGCAAGCGCTGCCGGCACAACGAGCTGTACTGGCGCAACGAGGATTGGCTCACGGTGGGGCCATCGGCAAGTGGCCATGCCAGCGGCCTGCGTTGGCGCAACGTGCCGCGCCTGGGCGACTGGCTTGCCGAGGGGCCGTGGGCGCCCGTGCAGGACGTGGAACGCCTGAACGACGACGGCCAGGTGGGCGAGGCATTCATGATGGGCCTGCGCCTGATCGCGGGCATGCCGCATGATCGCGTGGAGCGATTGCTTGCACGCGGCACCAAGGGCACCGTTCGGCGGCTGGCCATCGCGCGTCACACGGAGTCCGGGTTGCTGGAACACACGCCGAACGCGCTGCGGCTTTCGCAACAGGGCCGCCTGCTTGCCAGCGAAGTGGCGATCGATCTGCTGTAGCGCTCAGAGCGTCTGCAACACCTGATACCTGGTGCAGACGCGGTTCGTCGGCCTCATCCACCCACAGGATGGCGGCCAGCGCGCCGTCGAGCGTGATGCTCTGGATCACATCGATGTTGATGCCGGCATGCGCGATGGCATCGAGCGCGGTCACCAGGCCGCCCATCTTGGCTGGATCATGCACCAGAAACGCAGCGCCCTCGTAGGCATCCAGATCGGCATCTCGGCAGAAGCTGCGGAACTGGTCCGGGCGCTCCGGAATGCAGTGGAAGCCCATGGTGTGGCGGCCCTGCACGGGGCCCCACATGCCAAGCACATCCACATCGGCGGCACGCAGGCGGGCAGCAAGGGCGGCGAGCGAGCCTGGTCGGTGCGGCAGTCGGATCACGAAGTCCGTCACCTTTTTCCACTGCATGCCGCGATGCTACCGCGCCGACATGGAATGGTGCCATGCATTAGGCTTGGTGCATGCGCTCGCTGCAACGAATGATGGAGGAGACGATCGACTACGCAGGCCTTTTTCCACCCGCGGAACTGGACATGCGGCCTGCGTTGGAGCACTACGCCAAGCATCGCACCTGCGAACATCGGTGGATGCTGGGGCGCTTCGTGGTGCCCGTGAAGCGCCTGTCCGAATTCGACCGTTTCACCGAAGACCTGTTCGCCAAGCAGGGCAGCGCGGCGCGTGACGACGCCTGGCGCATCACCGCGCTGGTTTCGCCGCTGCAGGAGGAGGCGCTGGATCTCGACCTGGAGACCATCGAGGCGTTCAACGCGGCGTACAACCGCAAGGGCGGCACCTCGGCCGTGATCGACGCCATCGAGAGCAAGGCCGCCAGCGGCGCCATCATCGCCGAGTGCCTCGAGCGCATTCCCGAAGGCTTCGAGGCATGGGTGGAGATTCCGTGGGACACCGATCCGCGCGGGGCCATCGCGGCCTTGAGCGGCTACGACGCCGGCGCCAAGGTTCGCACGGGTGGCACGGCCGCCGCCGCGCATCCAACCCCCGCGCAACTGGCGCTGTTCATCGATTCGGCCGCCGCCGCCAATGTGCCGTTGAAGGCCACGGCAGGCTTGCACCACCCGGCGCGCAATCGCAACGACAAGGTGGGTTGCGACCAGTTCGGATTCCTGGGCGTGTTCCTGGGTGCGTGCCTGCGGTTTCATGAGCGCCTGGACCGCGCTGGTCTGGAGCAGATCCTGGAGGAGCGTGACCCGAAGGCGTTCAAGTTCGATGCCGATGGTGCCGCGTGGAACAAGGCGCGTGTGACGCTGCGCGAGATTGACGAGGCGCGTCGGCAGTTCATCAAGAGCTTCGGCAGCTGCAGCTTCGATGAGCCCGTGGAGGATCTGCGTGCGCTCGGTCTGATGCCCGTCGAGGGGGCCGCGTCATGAGCCGCAAGAGCTGGGTGGAGAGCGCGAATGTGGCCGGATGCGACTTTCCGCTGGCGCACCTGCCGTGGGGTCGCTTCGAGCGAGCCGACATGCCGGGCGCGTGGCACCTGGGCGTGGCGATCGGCGATCGCGCGCTGGACATGACGGCGCTTGCCGATGCAGGTCTGTGCAAGGGTCTGGACGAGGGTGTGCGAAACGCGCTTCGCCAGCCGGCGCTGAACGCGTTCCTGTCGCTTGGTCGCCCGGCCTGGAGCCAGACGCGCGCGTGGATGCAGCGGCTGCTGTCCGATGCCGAGCCTGCGCTTCGCGACCGTTCCGATCGAGATCGATTCGTGGTGCGCCGCGATCAGCTGCGCATGGCGCTTGCCAGCGATGTGGGTGACTACACCGACTTCTACGCCAGCATCCATCACGCCACCAATGTGGGCAGCATGTTCCGCCCCGACAATCCACTGTTGCCCAATTGGCGGCATCTGCCGGTGGGTTACCACGGTCGTGCCAGCACGCTGGTGCCAAGCGGCACCGCGGTACGCCGCCCATTCGGCCAGACCAGCGCCACCGACAACGGGCCTCCGGCCTTCGGTCCATGTCGCCTGCTCGACTACGAACTGGAAGTTGGCGTGGTGCTTGGCCCCGGCAACACGCAGGGCGAGCGCATCGACATCGCCACCGCGCGCGAGCGTCTCTTCGGCATCTGTCTGGTGAACGACTGGAGCGCGCGCGATGTGCAGAAGTGGGAGTACGTGCCGCTTGGCCCGTTCACCGCGAAGAACTTCTCCACCAGCGTGGGTTCGTGGATCACGCCAATCGAGGCGCTGGAGCCGTGGCTGGAGCCGGGGCCGGTGCGCGACGCCGCGGCTCCCGAGAACCTGCCGTACCTGCGCTGGAAGGACGACTTCACCTTCGACCTGAAGCTGCAGGTGCTGATCCGCTCGGCGCTGATGCGCGAACGCGGACTGCCCGCGATGCAGGTGAGCCTTGGCAGCTACCGCGACATGTACTGGAGCTTTGCGCAGATGCTGACGCACCATGCCAGCACCGGTTGCGCCATGCGCCCTGGTGATCTGCTTGCAAGTGGCACGGTGAGCGGCCCAACCCCCGAGAGCCGCGGTTGCCTGCTGGAGCGCACGTGGCGCGGCAGCGAACCGATCACGCTGCCCGATGGCACGCAGCGCAAGTTCCTGGAGGATGGCGACGAGGTGATCCTGCGCGGCTGGCTGGATGCGCGCGGCGACGCTCCGCGCATCGGTCTTGGCGAGTGCAGCGGCGTGGTGTTGCCGGCGATCTGACGCTTCAGCGCAGGTAGCCGCGCAGCTTGGCGAAGTCGAGCTTGATCATCGATCCGCTCTTGATGCCCAGCTTGGCGAAGCTGCCTGCGGGCAGCTCGATGGCGTACAGCGCGTCGTCCTCTGACGGGTAGTGCTTCAGGCGCGCGGTGTAGGCGTCTCGGGTTTCGCCGGCAGCCTGCGGGGCCTCGGTCTTCATCGTGTACACGCCCACCACCTTGCCCGTGCGATCCACATACGCCACATCGATGTCGATCAGACAGTCGATCATCCAGAAGGCCAGGATGCGCGATTCGGGAAACACGAACAGCATGCCGGTGCCGTCCGGAACCGTCGCGCGTTTGCTCAGTCCGCGAGCCACTGCCGCCTGCGTGGCCGCCACTTCCAGTTCAAAGGTGCGGTCGCCGATCTTCACGCGCTCAAGCGGCAGGCCGTTGGCGCTGGTGGTGGCGCGGGACAGCG
>RFQW01000164.1 GCA_009924765.1 Planctomycetota bacterium
CACGAACTTGGTGCGGCCCTTCTGGTAGCCGGGAGGCGCGGGGCTGAACCACTCGCGCTGTTCGTCACTGGCGGAAAACTGGGCAAGAAACCCGTTCTCGTTCGAGTCGGGTGGGGTTGGGCTTCCTTTGGAGGGCACGCTTGATCGTACCAAGCCGGGCTTTGGGTTCAAGTTCCGTGAAGCCGAATTCCCGGAGGCCTGTACGAGAGGCGTCTTTCACGCGAGGATGCCCCCCATGCGAACCCTGTCCGCCACCGTCCTGCTCTCGGTCGCCACCTTCCTGGCCAGCGCGAATGCCGCGGCTGCAGAGGATTTTGGCTGCGAATGTCTGGCCCACCGGTTGGAGGCCGCCCCGGCCCGAAACCGGGATCAGCCGCGTATCGGCGCCGACCCCAACAAGGGCAAGTTCGACGCGGCCACGGGCGCGGATTTCCGCCACTGGCCGCCGGATCGCCTGGTGGACACCAAGAAGCTGAAGGTGGAACTGACGCTGCCCGACCTGGCGGTACGCAAGGGTGAGGCCGTTGCCACGCTCACCGTGCAGCCGATCGCCGGCCCGGTGGCCGCGCTGCCGCTGGCGGCTGAGGGACTGAAGATCCGCAAGGTGACGGTGGGGGGCAAGGCGGTCGAGTTCGCCAGCGACGATCACACGCTGGGCCTGCGCTTCGAGCCGCCGCTGCCCGCTGGCACCGACAGCGACATCCGCATCGAGTACGCGATCGAGAATCCGCCCATGGGCCTGAACTTCACGCCCGGCTATCCCGATCGACCCGGCTATCCGGCCGAGGTGCACACGCAGGGCGAGAGCGAGTTCAACCGCGGCTGGATTCCGTGCCACGACTTCCCCAACGAGCGCATGAGCACCGAGCTGGTGGTGGATGTGCCCGAGGGTCTGGTGGTGAGCGGCAACGGCAAGCTGGTGAGTCAGGAGACGAAGAATGGCCGCAGCGTGTGGCACTGGCTGCAGGAGAAGCCGCATGTGGCGTATCTGATCAGCATGGTGGCGGGCGACTTTGCACGCGTGCCGCTGGACAACAAGCTGAGTGGCGTGCCGATGCAGGTGTGGGTGCCCAAGGATCGCGCGGGCGACGTGGAGCGCACCTACGGCCGCACCGACCGCATGATCAAGCTGTTCGAGAAGGTGTTCGGGCAGAAGTACCCGTGGGATCGCTACGACCAGCTGGTGGTGCGCGACTTCGGCGCGGGTGGCATGGAGAACACCAGCGCCACCACCATGCATCCGGGCGCGATCCTGGACGAGATCGCCGCGGCCGACGACGACATGGACGGCCTGGTGAGTCACGAGCTGTGCCACCAGTGGACCGGCGACCTTGTCACCTGCAAGAGTTGGGCGCACATCTGGCTGAACGAGGGCTGGGCCACCTACGGCAGCGTGCTGTGGCTGCAGGAGCGTGATGGCGACGTGGCGTACTTCGATTCGCTGCTCGATCAGCACGGCGTGGCGGGCGGTGACAGCACCGACGGACCGGTGGGCATGGTGAGCCCGATCTACGGCGACGCGGGGGAGACCTTCCGTCGCGCGCCGAATCCGTATCCGAAGGGCTGCAGCATCCTGGCCATGCTTCGCGAGAAGCTGGGTGACAAGGTGTTCTTCCAGGGCGTGCACAACTACTTCGACAAGTACAAGCTGGGCGTGGCCGAGACCGACGACTTCCGCAAGGAACTGGAAGCGGTCAGCGGACTTGGGCTCGAGGGCTTCTTCGATCAGTGGTGCATGCGTCCGGGTTGCCCCAACATCAGCGTGAAGGCGCAGTACGACAGCGCCACGCGCATGCTGTCGCTGAGCGCGCAGCAGACGCAGAAGATCGACGAGCGCACGCCGGCCTTCGATGTGAGCACCCCCGTGATGGTGAAGACCGCGGCCGGCGTGAAGACCTTCGACTGGAACTGGCGCACGAAGGCGGATGCGATGGATGTGCAGCTGGATGGGCCGCCGGAGTGGGTGGCGTTCGATCCGCGGCTGGCCACGCTGAAGACGCTGAAGCAGGACATGCCCATGGCATGGATGCGCGCGCTGGCGAAGGATGGCCCCACCACGGCCACGCGTCGACAGGCGGTGACGGCGCTGCGCGGCGATGCCAGCCCCGACACCGTGGCGGTGCTGGAGGCGATCGCCACCGACCCGGCGCAGCAGCGCAAGCTTCGGCAGGAGTGCGTGGACGCGATCGCGGACTTCCAGTGCGAGGCGGGCAAGGCCGCCATCGCACGCATGATGGAGAAGCCGCCCGAACTGCCGCGCGTGTTCGCGGCGGTGTGCAGCGCCACCACGCAGCTGGGTGACAAGCCCAAGGCGGTGGCGTGGCTGGCCACGAACCTGAAGGATCAGAAGAGCTACGCCGTTCGCAATGCGTGCATCAACGCGCTGGCCAAGCTTGAGGCGAAGGACCAGACCGACCTGCTGCTGGCCACGGTGGATGTGCCCAGCCGTCAGCAGGAACTGCAGCAGGCGGCGCTTGGCGCGCTGGCGGGCTTCGGCGAGGCCAAGGCGATCGAGCCGGCGCTGAAGGCGGCGGCGCTGGGCAACTTCGACCGCGCGCGACCGGCGGCGATGAATTGCCTGGCCAAGCTCTGTCCCAAGGAAGAGGACAACGCCACGCGCAAGATGATCATCGAGAAGCTGCTGG
The DNA here is from genome assembly GCA_009924765.1 of Planctomycetota bacterium. Classification (GTDB taxonomy): domain Bacteria; phylum Planctomycetota; class Phycisphaerae; order Phycisphaerales; family SM1A02; genus SYAC01. The sequence goes on from RFQW01000164.1 coordinate 2,646, forward strand.
TGTGGGTGGATGACCCGGAGAATCGTCCGCAGAACGCTGCGGGCGAAGCGCTTGCAACGGTGAAGGCGAAGCAGGCGCTCGAGAAGCTTGATGCGATCGCGAAGAGCGACCCCAATCCGCAGCGCCGCGAGCGAGCGGCCGAGTGGGCGAAGAAGATCCGCAGCTGAAAGGAAAGAGGGACGGGGGTCGTTATTGGAATCGTCCGCGCGCGGCCAATAACGACCCCCGTCCCTCAGTTTCGGACTTTGGTGGCGAGCGCGGCGAGCTGCTCCGGCGTGTCCACGCCGTGAAACTTCGCCTCGCCGATCGCCACCGCGATGTCGTAGCCGTTCTCGAGCACGCGCAGCTGCTCCAGCTGTTCGGTGCGCTCGAGCGGCGTGCTGGGCATCAGCACGAAGGTGGGCAGGAAGGGGCGCCGGTACACGTACAGGCCCACATGCTTGAGCGGCTTCACGCCTTCCGCCGTGCCATCGCGATTGAACGGCACCAGCGACCGGCTGAAATACAGCGCGCGTCCGTTGGCGCCCACGACGGCCTTCACGATGTTCGGATTGGCCGGATCCTCGCCCGGCATGAACGGGCTGGCAACGGTCGCCACCGGCACCTCTCGCCCGGCGCGATCCAGCGCATCCACCGCCAGTTCGATCAGCGTTGGCTCGATGCGCGGCTCGTCGCCCTGCACGTTCACCACCAGTTCGCAGTGCAGCTTCTCGGCCACCTCGGCGATGCGACTGGTGCCATTGGGATGATCGGCACGCGTGATCACCACCTCGAAGCCCGCATCGCGAGCGGCCTTGGCGATGCGCTCGTCATCCACGGCGGCGATGACACGCTGCACGCACTTCGCCTCGGCGGCGCGCCGGAGCGCATGCACGATGATCGGGGTTCCTTCCAGAAGCGCAAGCGCCTTGCCCGGGAAGCGCGTGCTTCCCCAGCGGGCCGGTACCACCGCGATGACGCGCTCGCCGCCCGCGGGAGCGACGGGCATCAGCCGACGATCTCCTTCACCAGCGCATCCACCTGCTTGCGACGATCGCGGATGTCGCGATAGGCGATGTTCTTGCGCAGGATGTAGCTGCACATCTCGGCCGCATCGCGCGCGGCCTGCGCGTTCTTCTCGGCCTTGGCCTGCTCCATGAGGCTGATCATCAGGTCGTACTTGATGTCGAGTTCGCGCTCGGCGTTGCCCGCATCGAGCACCTGCACCGCCTCCTTGAACTCGCCCACGGCCTCGCCGTGCCAGCCCTGCGCAGCGAAGCAGCGGCCCAGCATGTGCGCGGCGAACACGCGGTACTTGGCCTCGTCCTTGGCCTGCTGGAAGCAGGGCATGGCGTCCTCGTAGCGGCCCAGTTCGAACCAGATGCGACCGACCTCGGCCTTCAGGCCGCAGTCGGTGGGGTACTTGCTCATGCGCTCGGCGAATTCGTTGCCTTCGAGTTCCAGGTTGCTGTCACGCGCGGCCTTGGCGGCCGCCTTCAGCGCCTCGTCCTGCGGCGCGGCGGTGGCCTTCTCCTGCGCGGCGCGCAGCACGCGTCGACTCTGCGCGATGCGGATGTCGCCGGCCGCCATGCGGAAGCGATATTCGCCGAGTCGCGTGAAGCCGTCCAGATACACGCGGTGCGCCTCGTCCTCGCTCTCGGGCGTCTGCTTCTTGCGCAGCAGCGTGGCGTACTTCTGCACGTGCTCGGGCACCTCGGGGCGCTCCTCGTAGTCCTTCTTGGCGCGCTCCAGATTGCGCGATTCCACGTCGGCGCCGCCGGCGAGCGAATCCTGCTCGCTCAGCTGCTTCTGCTTGTCGGCGTCCTTGATGTTGGCGCGGAAGCCGCCTTCCTGCTGCGTGTTCTTGGCGTAGCCGCCCTGCTGGATGGCGCGCGCCGCGGTGAGCTGCTTGAGCTCGTTGATGAGTCCGGAGTCGCTTGGATCCATCGCGACCGCCGCCTCGCCGCAGATGAACGCCTCGTTCCACGCATCCACGGCGCTGAACAGGGTCTTGCCCTGCACCCACACGCTCTTGGAGGCCTTCTTCGCCTGCTGCGCACGCAGCAGGTTCAGCACGCGCGGAGCGAGCCACTGGCCCACTTCAGCTTGCCCGCGAACTCGAGCAGCTTCATCGCGTGCGCGAGGTTGTTCAGGTCCTTCATCCAGATGAACTCGGCGGCCGCCAGCTTGGCGAAGTTGCCGCTGCCGTCATCGACGCTCTTCACGTCCTTGCCGGTGGCCGGCTTGCCGCCCGCCTGGATGTACTTCACCGCCATCTCGTACATGGCGTGGTGCGCG
>RFQW01000165.1 GCA_009924765.1 Planctomycetota bacterium
TGAAGGCTCGCCGCGAGGCCCTGGACGCCGAGCGCAAGGCCGCCCATGACAAGGCGAAGCACGGCGCCCACTGGATGGTGTGCCCCAAGTGCGGCGGCAAGATGAAGGAAGAGAACCTGCAGGGCGTGGCGATCGATCGCTGCGGCGGCTGCGGCGGCATCTATCTGGACAAGGGCGAACTGGAACTGCTCTCGCGCGCGCAGAGCGGCGGCCTGAAGAAGCTCTTCGGCGTCTGACGCGGCCTAGGCCAGCGCCTCGGCCAACTGCACCATCAACCCCTCGAAGGCACGTGCCGGCTCCGGTGCCGTGCCGTTCTTCGTGGCGCGGTCGGTTTCCACCGCCATGCGGAACAGGCGCGCGGCGGCGGCCGGCTTGATGCGACGACCCGCGCGCACCACACTCGATGACGCGGGGCCCCACAACTTCAGCGCCTTCGCCACCGCACCTTCGCTCTCGCCCTGCGACAGCAGGCAGCTGGCATCGTGCACCTTGCGCGCCAGGTCGACCAGGCTCCAGCCGATCATCACCTCGGGTACGCGGCTCACGCGCAGCAGCTCATCCAGCTTGATCAGTGCGGCGTCGGCCTTGCCTTCGAGCACCGGACCCTGGATCTCCCACGCCTGCTCCTCGCGCGAGAGGCCGGTGAATTCCTGCACGATGGCACGCGTCACCCTGGTGGTGCCGGCGCCCGGGCGCGCGGCGGCTGCGGCCAACTTGCCCAGTTCGGCATCCAGTCGACCAAGGTCGGGACCCAGCTTCTCCACCAGCAGCTCGGCTGCGGCCGGTTCCATCTCGGCCTGATGACGCCGAAGCGAGCGCGCCGCGCACCACTTCACGGCCTCCATGGGCGTGCTGTCGCACTTGATCACCGCACCAACCTTGGCCACCAGCTTGTCGAAGTTGCCCGGTCGCCATCCGCTGGCACAGCGCATCAGCAGCGTGGCCTCGGCGCATGGGTTCTCGGCGTAGCGCTCCATGGCGCGACGGCGATCCTCGGCGCCCATGAACGCCTCGGCGTTCTCCAGCACCACCAGCTTGTGGCCCGCGAACAGGCCGGGCGTGCGAAGGTTGTCCAGCACATCGGCAAGCGCGGCGTTGGTGCCATCCAGATCCATGCGATCCACGCCGCCGAAGCGCTCCTGCAACGAGGACTCCAGCTGGCGACCACGCTCCAGCCGCAGGAACGCGTCCTTGCCATGCAGCACCACCACGCGCATGTCCGCGCTGGGGGAACTGGGGGCGTCGCTGCGGGCAGCCATGCACGCACTCTATCCGCGCGTGGCCTTACATTCCCGGTCATCAACGCGATCGAAACCAACTTCGATGGACTGGTCGGACCCACGCACAACTATGCGGGGCTGAGCGAGGGCAATCTTGCCAGCGGCCTGCATGCCAAGCGCGTGTCGCGTCCACGCGCGGCGGCGCTGCAGGGACTGGCCAAGATGGAGGCTGTCGCGGCGCTCGGTCTGCCGCAGGGATTCCTGCCGCCGCACGAGCGCCCCGCCTTGTGGGCCTTGCGCGAGGCTGGTTTCAGCGGAAGCGACGAAGCCGTGTTGGCGGCCGCTGGGCGCGACAACCAGCTGCTGCTGGCGAGGTGCTGCAGCGCAAGTGCCATGTGGACCGCCAACGCCGCCACGGTGGCACCGGGCACTGACACGCTGGATGCGCGCGTGCATCTGGTGGTGGCCAATCTGCGCTCCATGCCGCATCGACGCATCGAGGCGAGCCAGACCCTGCGCACGCTGCGTGCCGTGTTCCACGACATGGAACGCTTCGATGTACACGCGGCGCTTCCATGCGATGGCCCGTTCGGTGATGAAGGCGCCGCCAACCACACGCGACTGATCGCCGCCGACGGCACGGGCGTGCACCTGTTCGTGTTCGGCGCACGCGCTGATGGAAGCGGCGCGCACCCCACGCGACATCCCGCGCGACAGACGCTGGAAGCCAGCATGCGCGTGGCGAACGACCTGCACCTGCCCCCGCAGCGATGCGTGTTCGCGCAGCAGTCACCCGCGGTGATCGACGCTGGCGTGTTCCACAACGACGTCATCGCCGTGGGATCGGGATCGGTGCTGCTGTTCCACGCCGAGGCGTTCCTGGACCGCGCGGGCACGCTGCAGGCGCTGCGCAACGGCGTCGGCGCGGCGTTCTGCCCCATCGAGGTGCACGGCGACGAACTCACCGTGGCCGAGGCGGTGTCCACCTACCTGTTCAACTCGCAGCTGATCACGCTGCCCGACGGCCCCATGCTGCTGGTGTGCCCCAGCGAGGTGCATGCGCGCGCAAGCGCCGTGGTGGATCGCATCGTGGGCGACACCACCAACCCCATCGCCGGCGTGATGTATCTGGATGTGCGGGAAAGCATGCGAAACGGCGGCGGTCCGGCCTGTCTGCGGCTGCGCGTTCCGCTGGATGCGGCCGCACGGGCGAGCGTGCATCCCGGCTTCCTGCTCACGCCGGAACGCGCGTCGTGGCTGCGCGCGTGGATCGAGCGGCACTACCCGGATGAACTGCGCGCCGAGGATCTGGCCGATCCGTCGCTGCTGCGCCGTTCGCGCGACGCGCTCGAAGCGCTCACCGACTGGATCGGCGCCGGTCCGCTCTACCCGTTCCAGGGTGCGTCGCCCGCCTGATCACGGCGGCGCGCACATGTGGCGGGTCCCCACTATGATCCCGCCTTCCATGCTGACCACATCGAATGCCCTTCCGCCCGACGTGCTTGCCGGACTTCCGCGCGAGCTGGTCGCCTCGATCAACTACCAGCGCACCCGCGAGATGGGCATCGATGAGCTGCTCCTCGAGAACCGCGTGGTGTTCCTCATCGGCGAGATCAACCACGCCAGCGCCGCACGCGTGATGATGCAGATGCTGTACCTGGAGAACCAGAAGCGCGGCCAGGACATCAACTTCTACATCAACAGCCCCGGCGGCGCGGTGGATGACACGCTGGCGATCTACGACACCATGCAGTTCATCAGCAGCGAAGTGGCCACCTACTGCATCGGCCGCGCCTACTCGGGCGGCGCCGTGCTGCTGGCCAGCGGCCAGTCGGGCAAGCGCCACATCCTGCCGCACGCCAAGGTGATGATCCACCAGCCCTTCGGCGGCGTGGGCGGTCAGACCACCGACATCCAGATCCAGGCCGAGCAGATCCTGAAGGACAAGCGCATGCTCAACGAGATCCTGGCCCGCCACACCGGCCAGAAGGTGGAGCAGGTCACCAAGGACGCCGAGCGCGACAAGTATTTCAGCTCCGCCGAAGCGAAGGCGTACGGCCTTGTGGACGAGGTCGCCTCGTTCCCCGACAAGAGCAAGAAGTGAACCCGAACACCCCACGGAACCAGCCATGACCCTTGTCCCCATCGTCATCGAGAAGACCGGCCGCGGCGAGCGCGCCTACGACATCTACAGCCGTCTGCTGAACGACCGCATCATCTTCGTGGGCGGCCCCGTCAACGACATGATGGCCAACCTGGTCGTGGCGCAGCTGCTGTTCCTGGCCAACGAGGACCCGAAGGCCGACATCCACCTGTACGTGAACAGCCCCGGTGGCAGCGTCACCAGCGGCCTCGGCATCGTGGACACCATGCGCTTCGTGCCCTGCGACATCTGCACCTACATCATCGGCCAGGCTGCCAGCATGGGCAGCGTGATCGCGTGCAGCGGCACCAAGGGCAAGCGCTTCGCGCTTCCGAACGCGGAAAACCTGATGCACCAGCCGCTCATCGGCGGCGTGCTCGAGGGTCAGGCCCAGGCCACCGATCTCGAGATCGAGGCCAGGCACATCCTGCGCATGCGCGACCAGCTGTACGAGATCTACGCCCGGCAGACCGGCAAGCCGAAGACGCAGATCGCGGACGACTGCGAGCGCAACAAGTGGCTCACCGCCGACGAGATGAAGAGCTACGGTCTGATCGACCGCGTGCTCGACAAGCTCACGGTGAAGGCACCCACGCCGCCGCAGGCGTGACGCCCGGCAGCGTGTCGGGGTGCACCCGCCACCACGCCCACGGCACAAGCAGCGCCATCAACACGCCCAACCAGGCGCCGGATATCGCATCGGATGCGAACACCACGCCGCGTGCCACTTCGGCCGCGCACACGAGCAGCACGATCGCGATCCACACGCGTCGCGCCGATCGCCACCGCAACCAGCATGTGGTGGCGGCCGCGGCGATGGTTGCGCACCGCACGCTCGGCGCCAGGTGTGACCATGTGTCGCTGCGCACGCCGGGCAAGACGCGGTGCCCGAGTTCCGCACACCCATCGATCAGCAGGCACAGCACCACCGCGGCGCCGATGCAGCACAGGAACAGGAACGCCCACCGCGCACGATCGCGCTGTCGCAGCGCGGCGGCGGCAAGGTAGGCCGCTGCGCTGGCCATCAGCCACGCCGACGGCGAACCAAGCGCGCTGGCTCCCAGCAGCATCGTGGGCCAGCGCGCCTCCATCCATGCGCCCATCGGCGCATCGATGAATCCCCACAGCACGCACAGCAGCGGCACAAGACCCAGCGTGATGCCCCCGATCAGCGCACGCCACCACCACGACGCCAGCAGCGGCACGCCCGCGGGCACGCGCATGTCGAAAGGATGGATGGCCTCGGCACCGTACATGTGGTCACGATACCGAGGCACCCTGCTTTCCGTGCGATCGAATCAGGCCCGGCGGCGGCGTATGCACAGCCCTGCGCCTGCCAGCAATCCAAGCACGCCGGGGCCGGGAACGGCCTGAGGCAGCGCGTTCGAGCCGAAGCCCCATGCGTCGCGCGATCCATCCGACAGCATGCGTGCATCGGCGCCCACCATCGACTCGGTCCACGCGCCCGCGCCCTCGGCGTTCCAGTAGTGCCAGTAGTTCTCAACCGGCCACAGGTCGCCTTCGCCGTACTGGTAGTCGCCGC
>RFQW01000166.1 GCA_009924765.1 Planctomycetota bacterium
AATCCACGGAAAAAAGGCAGTACAAGCGAGAATCGCCACCAAAGCGGGCTAGAACTCTCACCAACAACCTTTGGAGCATTCGATGAGCCCACTTACACTTCCAATCGTGGACTGGAGACACCGCATCAACATCGACGCTGACATCCGTGCAGGAGTGCCCTGCGTGGTTGGCACACGCATCGCCGTTTCGGATGTGGTGGGCTGGTTCGCCGGCGGGATGACCGAGGCAGAGATCCTGCAGGACTTTCCAGACCTTTCAGCCGACGACGTGCGCGCCTGCCTGCAGTACGCGGCGGAGTGCACGAACAGCACGCCGCGCCCCGTCTCCTGAGTGCGCCTGCTGATCGACGAGAACCTGAGCCCGCGCCTCGCGCGGAGGCTCTGCGATGTGTTCCCGGGAATCGCGTCGGTGCGCGAAATCGGGCTTCGCGGCGCGCCGGACGCGCAAATCGTGCGGCACGCAGCCGCAAATGGGTGGTGCGTCGTGACTGCCGATGCGCGCTTTGCAGCCGTGCTGCCAAAGTGGCCCCCGCCACCGATGGTGCTCCATATCGCGATGCACAATCCCACCACCACCGCGGTAGAGCATCTGCTTCGCCTCGAGCGCGAGCGCATTCGCGCGTTCCTGCGCGGTGGGCAAGGGCTGGTGCTGACCATTCCTTCGCGGCCCACCGGGTGATGGGCTGGTGCCATGGCGAACCTGGTGCCATGGCGAACGCCTTCAATGCCCCCTTGCCGCTACCCTGCCCGTGGCTGCCCCGCTAGCTCAGCTGGATAGAGCACCGGTTTCCTAAACTGGAGGTCGCGCGTTCGAATCGCGCGCGGGGCGTTGCAATGCTTGGCTCAGCTGGCGCGCAGCGGCACGCCGCACTCGCGCGCGGCAACCAGCAGCTCGGTGAACAGCTCGTCCATCACCTCGATCGAGGGTCGTTCGCCCTTGGCCAGCAGCGCGTTCACGGCGAATTCCACGCCGCCCGTGCCGATGCCGCGAACACCGATGTCGATCGATCCCTCGCGTACACCCTGCGCCCCCCGCATCAGTTCCGCGGCCTTGGCGCGCAAACGCGCCAGCGCCGCCGGGTCCACGCTGAAATCCACCGGCAGCACCGCCTTGAATTCCTTGAACGCGTCGCCCGGGTGCGTGTCCAACTTGGTGGCCACCAGCGTGGTGTTTGGCACCACCAGCGAGGTGTTGAGCTTGGTTCGCAGGGTGGTGGTTCGGAAGCCCACGTGTTCCACCTTGCCCTGCACCCCCTCAAAGGTGAGCTGATCGCCCACCCCGAACGGACGATCCGCTGCAAGCACGAGCGAACTGAAGAAGTTCTTCAGCGGCTCCTGCAACGCCAGCGCGAACGCGATGCCGCCGATGCCAAGGCCCGCCAGCAGTCGATCGACCGAACTCTCGGCACCCAGGATGGCCACCACCCACACAATCATGGCGACCAGCAGCACGATCTTGAGGATGCGCGCACCACTGGCCACCAGCAGATCGTCGAGCGATCGGGTGCTCATGCCGGCTTCGTCGCGGGCGCGAATCCACGCGGCGATGAAATCCACCACGGCGAAACTCAGGCGCGTGTACACGATCACGTTCGCCACCTGCAATCCCACCAGCACCACATCGAGCGCTTCCAGCGGCAAGCCCAGCGTGAGCACCAGCCACGCCGCCACCTGGAACGACACCGTCCACGCCACCGCGCTGGTGCTGTTGCGGATGATGCCGGTCCATGCCACCCCATGTCGGTCACCGGCCTTGCGCGACAGATTCGCCAGACCCCACTCCACCGGGACGCGAACGAGTCGGGCCACAAACCACGACAGCAGCGCGACCAGCGGGAACCCGAGCCACTGATACAGCTCCAGCCCCAGCACGCGGTGCTTCAACGCAGGCGGCACGCTCATCCACAGCGCGATCTCCGGAGCCCGCCACATGAAGGTGGGAATGGGTTGTCCCTGCTCCATGTTGGCCAGCGACTCGGTCAGTGGCGGGTGGGCGATCAGTTGCCGGAAGATGGCCGGCGTGCAACGGATCGTGTTGCTGCAGAACTTCCAGTTCTTCTCACCAGCGGCTCCCGAATGCTCGCGCAGCGTCACGTCGCCACTCGTGGTGGATGCCAGTATCAGCACGTCACCATCGAACTTCTCCGGCACGTCCATGCGTGGCACGCGCTCCAGGATGAGCGCCAGCTGCAGGGCGAGGCGCTCGCCGATCTCGTCACGCACGCCAGGCGGCACTTCCGACAGATCCATCGCGCGGATCGCGGCGTCGAGATCATCGGTGACCACCCCGTTCTCAAAATGCCGAAGCGCGGAACGCGGAGAGTGGTACCCCTGCGGCACATCCGAACTGCCGTCAGCCGGCGGCGCGTCCGCCGCTCGTGCCACACGCGCGCCGAACAGGCACACGCACAGCACGGCCAGCACGCGCAGCGCCACGACACATGGCCTTGCGCCACGGTCGATCCACCCATGCACGCGCGACACGGTCACGCCGCCACTCAATCCTTGGGTTCCGGCTCCAGGTTGGCCAGGTAACGGCCACCCTTGGCGCGGTCGGAACGCTCCTGGATGAAATAGGCGATGCACCAGGCCGAGAGCAGCACGACCCAAGCCAGATTCACGAGCAGGACGGGAAGCATGGGGCGAAGTGTAACCTTCTCCGCCGCGGCATTCCACGCCGCCACCCATGGCCCTCTCGACGGTCGCTTCCATTCTGCTTGGCATCGGCCTGCTGCTCGCTCTGCTGGCCGTGTGGCTGTGGATCCGCGCCTGGCGCGGCCGCGTGACCAGCTGGCGAAGCTGCTGCAGCCGGTGCGGCTTCGAGTTGCGGGGTCTGAATCCGAGATCGACCGCGTGCCCAGAATGCGGCGCCAACCTGCAGGCAGCGGCCGCGCTTCGACCCGCCACCCGACAGCGCGATCCTCGGCGATGGGCCGCGGCGATCGCCATCACGCTTCCCGCTGCCGCCCTGCTGTGGCTGGGCAATGTGCCTCGTCTGGTGCAGGGCGGAAACTGGATCTGCCGGCTCCTGCCGACCGGCGCGCTGATCGATCTGCTTCCAAACGCTCCGCGCGTGGCGGGCCCGCAGTTGCGCAAGCGCCTGCAGGCGGCTCAGGTCAGCCCCGGGCAGATGCCGGCGCTTCAGTTGGCCGCGGCGAGCGCCGCGCTGGACAACCCACACCTGTCCGCCGGCGATGCCGCTGACCTGCTGAGGGACATGCAGCAGGCGCACCTGATCACGCCTGCACAGTTGCCGCCGCTGCTTGAACGCTGCCTGACGGGTGTGCAGTTGCACGCGGGCGCACCCAAACCCTGCAAGCCCGGCGGAGCGCTGGTCGCCACGGTCACGCTGCCGACCACGCAGGCCACCACCTGGATCACGCGCGATGAATTGCGCCTGGCGATCCAGTCCGTGCAGGCGCAGCTTGGCGAAGCGCCTGCCGAAACGCTGGAGCGGCTGACCCGCACCGGACAATCCGGCACACGGGAATTCGACGGAAGCATTTTCCGCGCACCTGCGGCACCGGGTCGCTATGCCTGCACCATGACGGTGCGCATGGAGAGCCCCGGCGACACGGCCAACGCGTTCCGAATGGAAGCCTCCGCGCGCTTCGAACTGCTGGTGATCGATCCGGCATCGATCCACGTGCAATTCGTCTCCAATCAGGAGTACGCGGGCTCCGTGCGCATGTGGCTGGAGATGGCCAAGCTTGATGTGGACGAGGCGACTGGGCGCATCGTGCCATCCCTTCCAAATGACGTGGGCCCGCTGCAGCGACCGGACATCGCCGTGGCGGGCCGCCTGGCTGCGGTGCAGGGTGCCAACACGGTCGACCTGGGCCGCGTGTGGATCGATCCCACCATTCCCACCATCGCGCTCAACCCCGCACCGCTGCCCGCAACCATCGACCGCTCGCAACCCATCGCGCTGGTGCTGGCGCCCGACGCGGACTTCGCCACACTGATGACCAGCACCGACTGCAATGTGCTGGCCGATCGCGTGGAGGTGCCCATGAAGTTGCCTCCAGCGCCCAAGCCACCCGAGCCAGCACCGAGCGCCCCGGCGGTGCCACCCCCAGCATCCGCACCACCGCCCACGACACCCACACGATGAACGACCCCCTGCTCAATGTGGTGCTGCTGCATCCGCAGATTCCGAACAACACCGGCAATGTGGGCCGCACCGTGGCCGTGACCGGCTGTCGCCTGCACATCATCCATCCGATCGCCTTCGACATGAGCGAAAAGGCGCGCCGACGCGCGGGCCTGGACTACTGGCATCTGGTGGATTGCCGAGAGCATGCCAGTTGGCAGGCGTATCTCGACACCGAGCGGCCCACGCGCGTGTGGCTGTACACCACCGGCAGCGCGCAGCCCCACTGGAAGGCGGACTTCCAGCGCGGCGATCACCTGCTGTTTGGCAGCGAGACTGCGGGCGCGCCGCCCGAAGTGCACGAATGGATCACCCGCACGCAGGGCGCCGACCATCGCCTGGCGCTTCCCATGCGCCAGCACCCCGATTGCCGCAGCCTGAATCTGGCCACCGCGGTGGCCTGCGGCGTGTACGAAGGCGTTCGGCAGGTGATGGTGCGGGGTGGCATGGATTCGCTTCCGGAAGTGGGGAACCCGTAGGATGTGCCCTTCGGATCGATACCTGCCCAGAACCCGCCCGAGAGACCACAAGACCATGACCCACTCCACCCGCCGCGGCTTCACCCTTGTCGAACTGCTCGTCGTGATCGGCATCATCGCCCTGCTGGTGGGCATCCTGCTGCCGGCGCTGGGCAAGGTGCAGGAGCGCGCCAAGGCCACGCAGACGCTGGGCCTGATGCAGGAATTCGGCAAGGCCTGCGACAGCTTCC
>RFQW01000167.1 GCA_009924765.1 Planctomycetota bacterium
CTCCGGAGGAAGGCCGTTCGCCGACGGACTCGGCTGTCACGTGCCCGCACGGGAGTGTGGGCGGATGTTCGGGGCAACGCCCCAAGGAATCGAAGATGCGAAGCAATCTTCTTGGCATGTGCAGTGTCGTGGCCACCGTGGCCGTGGCGGGTTCGGCGAGCGCAGGTTACTTCGACACCTTCTCGACCACTTGGCGGCCGACTGGCGCACAGACGGGCACGCTCGCGGGCACCGTGGATGGCCAGAATGGCTGGACCACGCGCGACAACTTCACCACCGCGACCACGGTTGGCAAGTGGGATCAGCAGGTGATGAATGTGAACGACGCTAACGGCAACCGCAAGGTGTTCCGCATGTCGAACGCGCTCGCCAGCAGCACCTACTCGTCGCAGGTGTTCTCGGCCACGTCGGGCCAGGTCGCCGGCGAGAGCAACGCGGCGCTCTGGAACAATCGTGGCACGAACGGCTCGTCGCCCTACAGCCCTGCTCAGTACGGTGCGTATGCCGCGACCAACACGATCACCAGCTCGCTGTCCTTCCGGTCAGCCACCGGTGCCGCCCAGACCGGCCTCGGCCTGACCTGGTCGTTCAGTGCGAAGCAGTCCTCAGTGCGCATGAGCTACCTGCGCGTGGTGGACAACGGCAGCACTGGCTTTGACCTGATCTACTCGGACCCGGGAGCCAATGGCGCGTTCGGCGCGGGTTACCCGAACATGACGATCGCGTCGGGACTGTCGTACACCCAGCTTCACACGATCGACATGGGCATCACCTTCGTCGATGGCGTCTCGAATGTGGGAGGCCAGATCTTCGGCAACGACATCTTCACCATCCGACTGAACGGCTCGACCATCTACACTGGCACCACCTGGGAGGCGTACTACTACAACAACGAGCGCATCACGGCCGGCACGCCTCGCCTGCAGGCGGTCGACTCGGTGCTCTTCCGCGTGTCCGGCTCGAACACGCCGGGCGTCTCCGGTGGCGGCTTCTACTTTGAGGACTTCTCGATCAGCAACTCGGCCGTCCCCGCCCCGGGCGCTGCAGCGTTGATCGGCCTCGCTGGCCTCGTCACTGGCCGCCGCCGCAAGGCCTGAGTCACTTCACCAAGTCGCATCTTCCCGCCGCGGACGCGCGGCGGGCCACACTCCCAAGCCCCTCGGCCAACCGGCCGGGGGGCTTTTGCTTGGGCGAACACTCTTCAACAGAGACAACGTGCGCGGAGAGACAAGGAGAGACAAACAGCGCGATTTGGCGGTCCGGCGGGACTGGCTGCGTTCATGGAGCTGGAGTCAGAGACAGCGAGAGACAAGCGCCCGCCCCATCGCCCACGCTCCGATTCGCTGCTTCTCCGCGGCCAAAATGAAAGACGCCCCGGTCCCAGGACCGAGGCGTTCTCTCTTCACCTGACGGGCAGCCGCTTGTGGCGGCTTCCCTGAATAGCGGGGACTGGATTTGAACCAGTGACCTCCGGGTTATGAGCCCGACGAGCTACCAGGCTGCTCTACCCCGCAGTCGAATGGACAACTGTAGGGCAATGCCCGTGCACCGTCAACACAGGGACAGGTTGTGCACCGATGCTTGCAAGGCACCGCGTTGCCGCGATTGCGCGCGCACCTTGACCCACGCGCAAAAAGAAAGACCCCCTCGCCGGCGAACCGGCGAGGGGGATGAGGATCAAAGTGCTTCCCTGAGTGACACCAAGGCCTGGGGCTTCGTCAGGCGCGACGGCGGCGGGCCATCAGGCCAGCCAGACCGACCAGCGCAGCAGCGCCGGGGGCCGGAGTCGCGTACACCGAGAGGTCGCCGAAGATGGCGTTCGCGGTGGTGGTACCCGTCGCCTGCTGGGCGTAGAAGTCCCACTCCATGAAGTTGTCCAGACCAGCGCCTGCACCGTTCACGTAGAAGCCGGTGTAGTTGGCGCCGCCGTCCACGCTGTAGTACCAGTTCACCTGACCGGAGACCTTGTTCCAGTTCATGGCGAACTTGGTCCAGCCACCGCTCACCGCCAGCGGGCTGGTGCCGCCGCTGCTGAGCGCCTGCTCAGACAGCTTGAACCGGTAGTTGCCGGTGGTGGTGCCGCTGGTGTAGTACGCGTAGCCGAACACCGAGCGCTGCTTGGTGGTCGTGCCGACGGTGCCGTACTCCATGGTCATGCCCGTCAGGAAGGCGCCAACAGTACCGGTGCTATCCGCGCCGAACAGGAAGCCGCCGGTGCGGTTACCCGAGCTGCTGGTCGCGCTCGACATGTAGGCGTCATACTGCACCCAGGCGGTGTTGTCGCCGGAGTTGCGGGCGGCCCACTGCGAGCTCACGTCCTGATACAGGTAGCGGCTCGCCGTGCTGCTGGCAGCGCCAGTGATCTGCAGAGCCTGGCCGGCCGGGGGGGCGTACAGGCCCGTGGGACGACCAGCGTTGATCTTGTAGTTGCTGGGGTTGGTGCCGGTGCTGGTGCTGTAGTACACCCAGTTGCCCTGGCCGGGGGTGACGTTAGCGGTGGCGACGTTGCCAGCCGTGTACGAAGCGCCGTTGCTGTCAGCGGTCCAGTTGGTCGAGTACATGCTGCTGTCGCGCTTGCCAGCCTGCATGGCGGCGAGCTGCGCACCGGTGAAGGTGCCCATCTTGATGGCGTCGCCGCCGTCGATGTAGGAGTCAGCGGTCTTGCTGTTGTAGCCAGCGAACGCTGCGCCCGAGATAACAACAGCCGCCATGGATGCGATACCGATCTTGTTCATTTGGGAACTCCGAAAAGGGAAGAGGGAAAGTAAGTGGGCTGGGAAAGCCCGAGGGGGAACACTTTGACCTCGTTGGAGAGCGGAATCGCAGGGAGGCGAGGCCGAGAGCCGACGAAGACTTTGTGAAGGTAGCCCCGATCACGGCCTTGGCAAAATATTCATGCGGGTTTTGCGGTTTTCGCTGACTCGCGGGAACCGCGTGGTGGGGCCCCGGGTTCGGCGGCGCCTGAAAAGCACCGTTTTTAAGCCGTAATCCGCATCATCTGGCGGCTGCGGACCCTTTCACCATGGGCACGCCGCCTGAAATTTTTGTCGAGCAGCGGCGTGGATTTTCCACTCGCGTACCCGGAGAACCCCTCGAACGGCTGCATCATTCATGCCGCATTCAGTTGGTGGATCCGGATCCAGGTTCCTTTGGGGTGGGTGATCGATGCGTGATCGATGCAGCCCGAGCCTTCAGGTACTGCAGCCAGCGGCGCGCAAACGCGAATTCCAGCGCCAGAATCGCCAGGCCCGCTGGAATCACGAGGAATGCGGGACCCGGCGTCACCAACATCACCACGCCAACCAGCACCACCGTGCCGCCCACCAACGCCACCACCACCTTGCGGGCGGTGTGATAGGTGGTGTTCAGCAGCTGCCGCATGCGTACACGGTAGCTGCTTCGGGGCACGGCTACGATGCATGTTTCGGAGCCCATTCATGCCACCCAGCACACCCGCCAACGAAACCACGCAGATCATCTACTCCATGCAGGGGGTCACCAAGGAGATCGAGCGCAAGCCGATCCTGAAGGACATCTCCCTTTCCTACTACTACGGCGCCAAGATCGGCGTGCTGGGTCTGAACGGCAGCGGCAAGAGCACGCTGCTGAAGATCATGGCCGGCGTGGACAAGAACTTCGAGGGCAAGGTGTGGGCCGCGCAGGGCTATGAAACCGGCTATCTGGAGCAGGAGCCGCTGCTGGGCGAGACGCGCACCTGCATCGAGGTGGTGCGCGAGGGCGCCAAGGCCACCTTCGATCTGCTGGCCGAATACGACCGTCTGAACGAGAAACTGGCCGAGCCGCTGGATGCCGACGAGATGGAGAAGGTGCTGAACCGTCAGGCCGAGGTGCAGGAGCGGTTGGACAAGATGGATGCGTGGAGCGTGGACAACCAGCTGGAAATGGCCATGGAAGCGTTGCGCTGCCCGCCGCCCGACCAGAAGCTGGACACCTGCTCGGGTGGCGAGAAGCGCCGCGTGGCGCTGTGCCGACTGCTGCTTCGCAAGCCCGACATTCTTCTGCTGGACGAGCCCACCAACCACCTGGATGCCGAAAGCGTGGGCTGGCTCGAGCAGCATCTGCAGCGCTACGAGGGCACCGTGATCGCGGTCACCCACGACCGCTACTTCCTGGACAACGTGGCGGGCTGGATCCTGGAACTGGATCGCGGCGAGGGCATTCCCTACAAGGGCAACTACACCGGCTGGCTGGAGCAGAAGCACAAGCGTCTGGCGATCGAGGAGAAGCAGGAGGGGCAGCGCCAGAAGACGCTGGCGCGCGAGCTGGACTGGATCCGCCAGAACCCCAAGGGCCGTCAGGCCAAGAGCAAGGCGCGCGTGACCAGCTACGAGCAGCTGCTGTCGCAGGACACCAAGGCCAAGGCGAAGGAGATCGAGATCTTCATTCCGCCGGGGCCGCGACTTGGCAATGTGGTCATCAAGGCCAGCGAGGTGCGCAAGGCGTTCGGTGATCGCATGCTGCTTGAAGGCGCCACCTTCGATGTGCCGCCGGGCGCGGTGGTGGGCATCATCGGCCCCAACGGCGCCGGCAAGACCACGCTGTTCCGCATGATCACCGGCCACGAGAAGGCCGATGGCGGCGAGTTCAAGGTGGGCGACACCGTGAAGCTGGCGTACCTGGAGCAGACGCGCGACACGCTGCAGGATTCGGAGAGCGTGTGGCAGGCGATCTCGGGCGGCAGCGAGATGCTGCGGCTTGGCGGCGCCGAGGTGAACAGCCGCGCCTATGTGAGCCGCTACGGATTCACCGGCACGGAACAGCAGAAGCAGGTGGGCGTGCTCAGCGGCGGCGAGCGCA
>RFQW01000168.1 GCA_009924765.1 Planctomycetota bacterium
CCCATCGGCCGCACGCCGCGCTCGAATCCGGCCACCTACACCGGCGTTTTCGACGACATCCGCAAGCTGTACGCGGCCGTGCCGGAGAGCAAGGCGCGCGGCTACGAGCCGGGGCGCTTCAGCTTCAACGTGAAGGGCGGGCGCTGCGAGGCGTGCCAGGGCCAGGGCGTGAAGAAGATCGAGATGCACTTCCTGCCCGACGTGTTCGTGGCGTGCGAGGCGTGCAAGGGCACGCGCTACGCCAAGGAGACGCTGGATGTGCGCTTCAAGGGCAAGAACATCGCCGAGTGCCTGGACATGACCGTGGAGGACGGCGTGGCCTTCTTCGACGCGCATCCGCGCATTCGCGACATGCTGGCATGCGTGCGCGACGTGGGCCTGGGCTACATGCAGCTTGGGCAGGCCAGCACCACGCTGTCGGGCGGCGAGGCGCAGCGCGTGAAACTGGCCACCGAACTTGGCAGCCGCTCCAGCGGCACCGCGCTGTACGTGCTGGACGAGCCCACCACCGGCCTGCACTTCGACGACGTGCGCAAGCTGCTGGAGGTGCTGCAGCGGCTGGCCGAAGCGGGCCACACGCTGATCGTGATCGAGCACAACCTGGACGTGGTGAAGTGCGCGGACTGGCTGGTGGATCTGGGTCCCGAGGGTGGCGATCGCGGCGGCACATTGGTGGCCAGCGGCACCCCCGAGCAGGTGGCCAAGCATGCCACCAGTCACACCGGCGCGTACCTGAAGCGCATGCTGGTGCCGACCAGTGCGCCTGCTCCGCGACGCAAGCGCGCCGTAGCCAAGGCCTGAACACCCGACCGCTACACTCGCCTTCGATGAGCGAGCCCGAGCCGACGCTGTCGCTTCGCCGCGTGGCGCATCCAAGCGATGCGAACCATCAGGGCACCGTGTTCGGTGGCTTCATCCTGAGCCTGATCGACGAAGCGGCCTATCTGGAGGTGCGTCGCCATGGCGTGCATCGCTGGGTCACGGTGAGCATGGACCGCGTGGAATTCAAGGCGCCGGTTCGCGTGGGCGACGTGGTGAGCCTGTTCACGCACGCCTCGCAGATGGGCCGCAGCAGCCGTGCAGGTGCGCGTGCAGGTGGAACGCTGGCTGGGCGGTGGCCGCGAGGATGTGACGGTGGCCACGGTGAAGATGGTGGCGGTGAATCACGCCGGCCAGTCGATCGACTTCCGCAGCGCACCCACGGTGGTGGCTGAGGCATGAGCGCCGGCGCCCCGCTGCGCCTGGGCTGCCTGGTGTCTGGCGGCGGGCGACATGTGATGAACCTGCAGGACTGCATCGAGCGCGGCACGCTGCCCGCAACGATCGCGTTGGTGCTGGCCACCAAGCCCGACGCACCCGCCATCGACCTGTGTCGCGCCCGCGGCCTGCCCGTGGTGGTGGTGCCACCGCAACCGCCCGAAGCGGTGGACGATCGCGTGGACGATGCGCTGCGAAAGGCGGATGTGGAGCTGGTGGTGCTCGCCGGCTACCTGCGCATGTTCCGCGTGCAGGCCTGGATCGACCGGTGCATCAACATCCATCCCGCGCTGCTGCCGCGCCACGGAGGCAAGGGCCTGTTCGGTCGGCATGTGCACCAGGCTGTGCTGGCGGCCGGCGATCCGGAGAGCGGATGCACCGTGCACTGGGTGGACGAGCGCTACGACCACGGCGAAGCGATCCTGCAGCGTCGATGCCGGGTGCAGGCCGACGACACGCCGGAAGCGTTGGCCGACCGCGTGTTCGCCGAGGAGCTGCTCGCCATGCCCGAGGCCATCCGCCGCGTGGCACGCTGGCGGCGAGGCGATGGATCCAAGCCGCTCGCGCGCGATCCGGTGGCCTGAAACATCGTGTTCCCACGCGAATGGATCTTCCCGAAGGTTCATTCCTTGTGAAGTGTTCGTGCGAACCGTAGCCTGTGCTCGGACGCACGGGCGCGAACCACCCATCCCAAGGAGTCTTCTCATGCAGGTCACCATCTCCGGCAAGCATCTCGACATCACCGCTCCCATCGAGGAGTTCATCCGCAGCAAGTGTGCACGCCTGGAGCGTCACTACGACAAGGTGCTGGAGGCCAAGTTCGTGCTGGAGAAGGACCCCCGCCACGGCTTCCATGTGGAACTGATCCTGGACCTGGAACACCATGAGGACCTGGTCTCGAACGCCCACCACG
This sequence comes from Planctomycetota bacterium, assembly GCA_009924765.1. Classification (GTDB taxonomy): domain Bacteria; phylum Planctomycetota; class Phycisphaerae; order Phycisphaerales; family SM1A02; genus SYAC01. Next base: position 2,171 of record RFQW01000168.1, read on the forward strand.
ACGACGTGTACGCGGCGGTCGACCTTGTTCTTGACAGAGGCGTGCGGCAATTGACCGATCTGAAGGATCTGCTGCGCAACCGGAAGCACTAGGGCACCCTGCCCGACGGCCGCGGCCAACACGACCCAAGACTCGAACCCCACCCATGAAACTGAAGGACCTTGTTCTCGAGAAGGCCATCCTGCCAGCCCTGAAGGGCGCCAAGCGCGACGAGTGCATCGGCGAACTGCTGGATGCGCTGGTGAAGGCGGGTGCCTTCAAGGCCTCGCTGCGAAGCGAGTTCCTGAAGGCGGTGGTGAAGCGCGAGAAGAAGGGCAGCACCGGATTCGGCCACGGCGTGGCCGTGCCGCACGTGAAGACGACCGAAGTGACCGGCTGCGTGGCCGCGATCGGGCTGCACACGGCCGGCATCGACTTCAACGCGCTGGATCGCCAGCCCGTTCACGCGGTGTTCCTGCTGCTGTCGCCCGAGGAACAGCCCGAGGCGCATCTGGACGCGATGGAGTCGCTCTTCGGCACGCTGAGCCAGGAGCAGTTCCGAAAGTTCCTGAAGCAGGCCCGCACCGTCGCCGATGTGGTCACTTTGCTCGAGGAAGCGGACGCCAACCCGCCGGCCCGCTGAACGCATGGTGCATCGCCGTCTGGCCATCCGAAACAGGCTCGGCCTGCACGCCCGTCCTGCCATGGGATTCGCCAGCGCCGCTGGTGGGTTCCAGTGCAGCGTGAAGGTGCGACGCACGGACAGTGCCGAGCTGGTGGATGGCAAGAGCGTGATGCAGATGCTGATGCTGGCCTGCACGCACGGCACCGAGATCGAGATCCACTGCGAGGGCGCCGACGAGCAGGCGGCTCTGGACGCGCTGGTGCGCCTGGTGGAAAGCCGCTTCGAGGAGGAATGAATGGCTGAACGCATCGCGATCGCCGGCGACGGACAGATGGCCCTGGTGCTTGCGGCCGTGGCGATCGACGCGGGCCACGCGGCCAGCATGTGGTGCCCACTGCCGGGTCAGGCGCCGCAGCTTGCACGCGAGCGCAGCAGTGCGCGCCTGCCCGAGCTTCGGCTGCCCGATGCGGTGCGCGTGACGGACGATGCGGCGGCAGCCTTCGCCGATGCCACGCTGATGGTGAGCGCCATTCCGGCGCAGTTCGCGCGTGCCACATGGACGCGACTGGCGGCGCATGTGCCTGCTGGCGCGGGCGTGGTCACGGTGACCAAGGGCGTGGAAGTTGGATCGATGCAGCGACCCACCCAAGTGCTGCGCGATGTGCTGGGCGCGCGACCACTGGTGGTGCTCAGTGGCCCCACGATCGCGCACGAACTGGCGCTGCACAAGCCGGCGGTGATGGTGGCGGCCGGCAGCGACGACGCGTTCGCGCGACGCGTGCAGTCCACCTTCTCGCAGCCGTGGCTGCGCATCTACACCAGCGATGACCCCACCGGCGTGGAACTGGCCGGCGCGGCGAAGAACGTGATCGCGCTGGCCGCAGGCATGGTGGATGGCCTGGGCCTGGGATCGAACGCCAAGAGCGCACTGCTGGCGCGCGGGCTGGCGGAGATCGTGCGACTGGGTCTGGCGCTGGGCTCGCGCGCGGAGACCTTCTTCGGCGTGGCGGGCGTGGGTGATCTGGCGACCACCTGCTTCAGCCCCGAAGGCCGCAACCGCACGCTCGGCGAGGCCATCGGTCGCGGCGCGTCGTTGGCGGACGCACTGCACGCCACACAGAGCGTGGTGGAAGGCGTGGAGACCGCGAAGGCGCTGTGCGCCGTGAGCCGCGAGCTGGGCGTGCAAGTGCCCATCATCGAGGCCGTGCATCGCGTGCTTTTCGAGGGGCTGGCCCCGGGTGCGGCAGTGCGCGACCTGATGGGTCGGGCGGCGGGTGCCGAGCGCATCGCCTGAACGCCCGAACCGGCCTTCGAACGCACCGTAGCCGCGCGCCCCGCGGCCCTGCTAGCCTTCGTTCGATCCCGCGAGATACCCCTCCATGAGCCAGCTTTCCACCACCGCTTCCGCCGACCGCCGCAACGAACGACGCGAACTCGCCAGCGGTGGCGAGCGCCTGGAGCGACGCCTGTTCGTGGCCCTGGCAGGCGGCACGCTGCTGTTCATCAGCTGGCTGGGCGAGCTGCTGGGCATGCAGCCGCAGGTGTCGCAGATTCCGGCGGCCATCGGCGCGCTGATCCTGGTGTCGCCGCTGGCATTCGGCGCGCTGCAGGAGATCCGCGCGGGCCGACCGAGCAGCGACTCGCTGGCCAGCCTTGCGGTGCTGGCGGCGTTGGCCAACAACCTGTACCTGGCGGCCGGCTTCCTGGCCTTCTTCCTGTGGCTGAGCGAACTGGTGCTGAGCCGCACCGCGTGGGGTGCGCAGCGCGCCATCCGCGACCTGATCGAACTCACTCCCGACATCGCACGCGTGGTGGATGAAAGTGGCAGCGAGCGTGAAGTGAGCCTGGATTCGATCCGCGTAGGCCAGGTGGTGCGCGTGCGCCCCGGCGAAAACCTGCCGGCGGACGGTCGCGTGCTGCGCGGCCAGACCAGCATCAATCAGGCCAGCCTGACCGGCGAAGCGGTGCCGGTGGAAGCCGCGGCAGGCACCATGGTGTACGCGGGCACCAGCAATCTCACCG
>RFQW01000169.1 GCA_009924765.1 Planctomycetota bacterium
GGGCAAGTTCCTCACGGTGGTGCCAAGCGACGTGAATGGTCGCACGGTGTTCTCGCTGCAACTGCTCGACCTGCCCGGCAACGCGGAGTTGACCAGTGCCAGCACCGGCAGCTTCAGCGGCGCGGCGGTTGCTGCGGCCACGATCGACATCAACCACGACGGCTTCGATGACCTGGCGCTGGCGATCGACTTTGGTGTTAGCCAGCCTGGCCTGATCCAGATCCTGCTGAACGACGGCACGGGCAATCTGGGCAGCACCAGCGTGCTGAAGCCGATTCCCGCGCAGCCCACCTGCATGGCCGCGGGTGACGTGGATGGTGATGGCAACAGCGACTTGGTTGTCGGCATCGCGAGCGACGGCACGGTGCGTGCATATCTGGACAACGGGTTCTCAAGCCTGACCGCCGGTGACGTGATCAACGTGAACGACGGCACCCCGACGTCGGTGATGGTGCTGGAGAGTGACGGCGCGCAGTTCGCCATGGGCAGCTCGACGGTGGTCACGACCTCCACCAGCAAGCTGAAGATCTATGGCACCACCTCGCTGCAGCAGGAATTCACCGTGGCCGGCACACCGAGCACGGTGAGGGGTGGCGACACCCAGGGCACGGGTGGCAGCACGATCGTGACGGGCGGTACCACCTCGGCCACCTTCGACCTGCTTCCACCCGCGGAGACCGGCTTCGTGCAGACGCTGGTGCGTGGTGCCAACGGCCAGTACGCCATCAACCAGACCTTCGGCCTGACGGCGAAGCCCGCGGCACTGGATGTGGCGGACATCGACGGCGATGGGCTGGCCGACATCGTGACGGCGAACGCCGATCCGGTGGCACCGGCTCCGGGCAGCGCGCTGCCGGTGCTCAGCATCTTCCGCAACAGCGGGGGCAGCTTCAACGGTGGCACGCCTTTCCAACCCGATGGCGCAAGCAGCGCTCGCAGCGTGGCGCTGATCGACGTGGACAACGACGGCGATCGCGACATCGTGAGCGTGAACAACGAGGCGGGCACCACCAAGGCCACGCTGCTTCGCATCGACACGCTGGGCACCGGCACGCCGCTGAGCGTGGGTCAGACCACGGTGCTGCCTGCCAGCAATCCCATCATCGCCACACGCGGCAACCTGGATGGCGTGGGCGGCGAGGACCTGTTCCTGGTGACGCAGTCTGGTGCAGGCCAGCTCACTGGCTCCAACGAGGTGAAGCCGTTCCTTGGCGTGGCCGGCCTGCAGGGTGATCTGGACGGCGACGGCAGCGTGGGCCCGTCGGACATCTCGATCCTGCTGCTCGACTTCGGTCTTCGGTCCGTGCCCGGGCACGCCTTGCCCGTCGGACCTTGACGGCGACGGTGAGGTGACCAGCGGCGACATCGCCTTCCTGCTGCTGCTGTTCGGCTGAACCAAGCGGGGTAAGACGGAGACACGCATCGATGCGCAACCTGATCCTGATTGTCGGCCTGCTGTTCCCGAGCCTCGCGATGTCGGAGCCGCCCGTGGCCGAGCCCGTCACCCGTTTTCACGGCGAGGTGGTGGTGCGCGCCACGTTGCGCAACGCGCAGGACCTGATGCTCATGGCACAACTGAGTGATGACCCGTGGAGCCACGCACCCGGCATCGGAGCCGTGAGCGATTGGCGCCTGGCGCGCGATCGCCTGACGACCCTGCGTGCGGCTGGCGTGCCCTTCGAGGTGCTGATTCCCGATCTGGAGGCGCTGGTGCAGGCGGAGCGCGATCGACTGGCGCAGCCGCTGGAGGCGGCGGACTGGTTCGCCGACTTCAAGGATCTCGCCGCGATCAACGCGCGCCTGGATGCGTTCGTGTCCGCGCATCCCGAGCTCTGCTCGATCGTGAATCTGCCCGTCACCACGATCCAGGGCCGCACGATCAAGGGCATCCGGATCTCGCGCCACCCAGCCGGCACCTCCATGCCCGCCTTCGCGTTCACGGGCACGCAGCATGCGCGCGAGTGGGGCGGCACGATGACCGCCATGTGGATCATCGATCGGCTGGTCGAGGATGCCGACACCGATGCGCGCGTGGGCGCGATCCTGGACGCGAGCGAGGTGTTCGTCTTTCCCGTGCTGAATCCGGATGGCTATCTGCACAGCTGGTCCACCGACCGGCTGTGGCGCAAGAATCGCCGCCTGAACTCCGGCGGCAGCTACGGCGTCGACCTGAACCGCAACTGGGGCTATCGATGGGGCGGTCAGGGTGCGAGCTCGCAGCAGGGCAACGACACCTACCGAGGCACGAGCGCCTTCAGCGAACCCGAGACGCGCGCGTATCGCGACTGGGCCACGCCGCGCACCAACATCGCGGCGCATCTGGACATCCACGCCTACAGCGAGCTGCTGCTGTGGCCGTGGGGTTACACCGCCACCCTGAACGGCGACAACGCGAGTTTCAACCGCGTCGGCACAGCGATGCATGACGCGATCCTGGCCGTCGAAGGGCGCGACTACATCGCGGGTCCGGTGTACAGCACCATCTATCCGGCATCGGGTGGCGTGAACGACTGGGCCTATGGTTCGCTGGGTCAGCTCAGCTACTGCGTGGAGGTGCGCGACACCGGCACCTACGGCTTCGTGATGCCGCCGGAGGAGATCCTGCCGAACGTGCGCGAGAACTTCGCGGGTGCGCTGGTGATGATGGAGCAGACGCTGAAGGCGTGCACCATCACGCTGGCCACGGGTCCCGACGCATCGATGCCCGCCGACACGGCCGTGCAGGTGAAGGTGTCGGTCATCGCCAATGTCGGCACGCTGGTCGCCTCCGCGCCCGTACGGCTCAAGTGGACGGTGGACGGCGGCGCGGTGCAGGCCTCCAGCATGACGCTCGCTTCGGGACAATGGGGGGCAAGCCTGCCTTCCGCGCCCTGCGGCAGCATGGTGCGCTGGTGGATCGAGGCGGAGACCAACTTCAACGTGTCGCGCTGGCCCGCGAACACGCCGACGTCCGCCCGCGCCACCTCGACCGGAGCGTGCGCGGTGGAGGGGGACCTCGATGGTGATGGATCCGTCGGTGGCGGTGACCTGAGCGTGCTGCTGCTCGACTTCGGCCCGTGCGCGGGCTGCGCCAGCGACCTCGACGGCAGCGGCACCGTCGACAGCGGCGATCTGTCGTTCCTGCTGCTGCTGTTCAGCTGATCCAAACCGCGAAAGCGACGAACAGAAACGCCCGCGCCGATGATGGCACGGGCGTTTTCGTTTGTGCGGTTGTCCGAACGCCGACGCTGGTCGCGTTCAGGCGCGGCTCTGATAGCTGCCGTCTTCGGTGCTCACGCGCACCTTCTCGCCGTCTTCAGGCCCGTCTCCAGCTCGGCTTCCTTCAACTGGTTGGTGGCGGTGGCGCCCTTGATGCCGGGCGCCGTGTCCTTCACGATCAGCTCGACCATGTTGGGCATCTCGATGCTGATGGGCTTGCCATCGCACCAGTTCACCACCACGGTGTTGTTGGGCAGCATGTACAGCGGAAGGTCGCCCACGAAGTCGGCGCTCATCTCGGCCTGCTCGAAGGTCTCGTTGTCCATGAACACGAACATGTCGCCGTTCTTGTACAGGTACTCCATGGGGCGGCGGTCCAGGTCCACCTGCTCCACTTCCTCGCCCGAGCGCAGACGCTTGTCGATCAGGGCGCCCGAGTTCAGGTCGCGCAGCAGCACCTGCACGAAGGCGCGCAGGTTGCCGGGGGTGCGGTGCTCGACCTTGGTGATCAGGTAGAGGCGCGAATCCATCTTGATGGCCAGTCCGGGGCGTAGGTCGGTGCTCTTCATTGGGGGGGGTCCTCGGGTTGGGAGGGTCGCCGAGTCTAACGAAAGCGGCTGTGCCACACCCTTCGTGCAGCATCGCCAGACCATGGCCGGCTTCGGAGGCCAAAACCGCGCAAAAATAAATACCCCCGGCCACAAGGACCGGGGGCGGAGGGAGGGAAAAGGGCTTGGTTGGCGGCCACACTCAGGTGACCAGGACACACGAGGGCATCTTTCTTCTCTCGGCCTTCGTTAGTCCATCTTCGGCTTTGGATTTCTCCTCAACCTCTGACTGCCACACCATAGCCCCAATCACCATTGACGCAAGAAAACGGTGATGAAAACGATCAAATTGCGGAACCACCGCAGGCTTCGGAGGTGGGAATCTCGAATCAGGTGGTGGCTCCGACCAAAGTCACGGCCATGAGTAGACTTGCGAGCTCGGAACACCCCATGCGAAACAGCCTTCTCGCAGCGATTTTGGCTCTTTGGACGGGCTTGGCGGCGCTGGCACAGACGGTGCCTCCACAGGATGGCGCCCAGGCTGCCAAGTTTGTTTCCGGACCTCCTCCAATCGTGGTGTCTCCCGCCGCGGTGGATTTCGGCTTCATTCCGCCCGGCGCCAAGCGTGTGGCCACGGTTTCGTTGCAGAACACCAGCACGCAGCCCATCACCCTGATCGCCGTGCAGCCCACATGCGCCTGCACCACCACCACCAACATGGCGGGGCAGGTGATTCCGCCCGGTGGCTCGGTCACCTTCGACGCCGAGCTGGGCGCCAGCGTGGTGCCGGGCCCGCGCCACGCCACCGTGAAGGTGCTGGCCGAGGGCTTTGGCAAGGCGGTGGAGATGGATGTGCGCGGCGAAGTGGCCATGCCGCTGCGCGCCGTGCCAAGCGCGCTCACGCCGCCGCCCGCGGGCGCCGCCAAGAGCCGCGTGGTGGTGGAGAGCCTGGATCGCAAGCCCTTCCGCATTCGCAGTTCCAACGGCAAGCCGCCTGAGTTCCTGGGCTTCGACCCCGCCAAGGACGAGCCGCGCGCCACCTA
>RFQW01000170.1 GCA_009924765.1 Planctomycetota bacterium
TCTCGCGCATCGATGTGATCGAGCAGGCCGCCGACTCCAGCATCGAGTACACGCAGCCAACCCCCGAGGATCTGGTTCCCAACCAGCTCGAGTATCGCCTGGCCCCGGGCGACGTGATGAAGGTCTCGATCCCGCAGCTGATCTCGTCCACCGAGACGGACATCTCCACGCGCGTCGTGGATCAGGCGGGCAAGATCTCGCTGCCGATCATCGGTCAGGTGCAGGCCGCCGGTCTCACCGTGCAGGAGATCGAGAAGGAGATCGTCACCAAGCTTGCAGGCGTGATCACCAATCCGAAGGCGTTCATTTCGGTCGAGGAAGCGCGGGCGTATCAGTTCCGCATCCTGGGATCGGTGGAGGCGCCGGGCCTGTACGCCCTGAACAAGCCCGATCTTCGCGTACTCGACGCACTGGCGTTGGCACGCGGCGCCGTACCCAGCACGACGCGCATCCTGGTGACGCGTGCGAAGGCGAACGACGCGCAGTACGAGTCGGACTACGCGGGGAAGACGAGCGCACAGAAGGCTGAGCCGGCGACCGGGTCGAAGCCAACCGCAACGACCGAAGCTCCAGTTCCGCAGGAGCAGCCCAAGCCCGCCAATCCAGCGACCCCTTCCAGTGCGGACATCGATGCGCTGATCAACGAATTGCCGGGTGCTGCGGCCGCCCCAGCGTCTGCGCCTGCACCTACAGCGGAGCCCGCGCCTGCGCCTGTACCCACCACGGAGCCTGCGCCTGCAGCAGCGCACACGGCGGAGCCTGCAACGGAGCCCGCGCCGCGCGCTGAACCAGCCACGCCACCTGCCACGCAGCCAGGCATGCTGTCCAGCCGAGCGCGTCAGAGTCCACCGGTCGACATCGATCAGCTCGAGCCGGCGAAGGCCAGCGACACCGCTGCAGCGGACATCGCCGCCCAGTCAACCGAGGAAGGCGATCGCTTCACCTTCGACAACGCCACGCAGACCTGGGTGAAGGTGAAGCGTGCCGACGCGAAGTCACCAGCCGCCGGCAAGGCGACAGCCGACGCCGCGACGGCACCGGCCGCTGCCCCAGCGCCTGCCGCGGATACCGCCACCGACGCGACCATGCCCGGTCTTCGAACCGGCGACGCGGCGCGCGCGCGAGGTCGCGCGAAAGTGGACGAGAAGAAGGCCTTCTCGAGCCGCGTGATCGAGGTGGACTACAACCAGCTGGTTCGTGGCGCCGCGAACCTGAACGTGATTATCCGCCCCAACGACATGCTGTACTGCGACACCGGCGAGGTTGGCGTGGTGTACATCGGCGGCGAAATCGCGCGACCCGGCGTGTACAACCTGCCCACCTCCGGCAAGCTCACCCTCAGCCGACTCGTGGATGCCGCTGGCGGGCTTGGCCAGATCGCCATTCCGCAGCGCGTCGACCTGATCCGCCGCATTGGCGGTGACAAGGAAGCCGCCATCCGCGTGAATCTGGCGGCCATCCGCAACCGTGCGGAACCGGACATCTTCATGAAGTCCGATGACCACGTGATCATCGGCACCAACTTCTGGGCCACGCCACTGGCGGTGATCCGGAACGGGTTCCGCATGACCTACGGCTTCGGCTTCCTGATCGACCGAAACTGGGGTAACGACATCTTCGGTGCCCCGCCGACCAACATCAACGGCCAGTGATGCGTGATCGGCCTGAACGCAGTCATCCAAGGCTCGTAGGCCGGTCGAACCCGAACCGTGAGCAAGCGAGAAGCACGTGACTGCGACGACCGTCTCCAACACCCTCGGCAAGGACCCCAGCGGACAGCTGGAGGTGACCAGGCGTCAGGCGATCATCGCCGGAGCGGTGGCGTTGGTGTGCTTCGTCGGCGCGTTCTTCGAGTGGTTCCGAAGCCAGGTGCGCTGGGCCTTCGAGGCTCCGTCCGACTGGGGACACACGCTGCTCATTCCGTTCATCGCCGGCTGGTTCGTGTGGCTGAAGCGTGATCAGTTGCGCGCCACGCCGATCCGCCCGGCCTGGAGCGGCTTGGTGCTGGTCATCCTGGGCGTGGTGGCCTATGCGGTGTGCACCCTCGGACCGGCCGCGCTGCAGCATCACAACATCCGCGGCGCTGGCGTGTCGCTGTCGCTCTTCGGTCTGGCGCTTCTGGTCTTCGGTTGGGGCTGGATGCGCTGGCTGTGGTTCCCCATCCTGTACATGGTGGTTTTCGGGCAGCGCATCAGCGAGCGATTCATCAGCGTCGCCACCTACAAGTTGCAGGACATCTCCGCGAAGGGTGCCTATCTGTTCCTGAGCATGTTCGGCATGGACGTGGATCTGGCCGGCAACGTGCTCACGGTGCACGGTGGCGGTCAGCCGCACATGCTGAACGTGGCGGAAGCCTGCAGCGGCATGCGCATGCTGGTGGCGTTCATGGCGCTCGGCGTCGCCATGGCGTACGTCAGTCTCCCCACGCTCTGGCAGCGCGTGGCGCTGGTGCTTCTGGGCATCCCCATCGCGGTGTTCGTGAACGTGCTTCGCGTGGCCAGCCTGGGCTTGCTCAGCATGCTCGACAGCGAGTTCGCGGCAGGCGAGTTCCACCACTTCATCGGACTCGTGTGGCTCGTGCCCGCGTTCCTGCTGTACCTGTTCGCGCTGTGGGTGCTCACGAACATGGTGGTGCAGCAGCCGACCACGCCGGAGGTGCCGCATGCGCGTTGATCGCTCCGTGCGCAACGCGCTCATCGCGGGATGTGCCGCGCTCGCGATCGGTGGCGTCGGTTTCCGCGTGGCGGTCGGGCAGTTGCGCGTGTATCTGAAGAAGGAGTCGGTCTCCCTGCGAGAGCCGCTCGACACGGTGCCTGCCACGCTTGGTGCCTGGAAGCAGGTCGGAAAGGACTCCGTCTTCTCGGATGCCCTCATCGAGGAGCTTGGCACGCGCAGTTACCTCGATCGCATGTATGCCGTGAACGGCGATCCTTCGCGCGGCGTGATGCAGGTGCATGCGGCCTACTACACCGGCATGATCGACGCGGTGCCGCACATTCCCGAGCGCTGCTGGAACGCCAACGGCATGGTGATGCGCGGTCAGCCCATGGTCCGGAGGGTCGATTTCGACCGGTCTGACTGGGACACCCAGCAGGGACCGATCCAGCAGGAGTCGGGTCGGCGGTATCCGACGGCGAAGGTGAAGGATGCTGTCACGCGGAAGACCTCGATCGTCAGCATGCCGCTGGGCGACGTCGAGATGACGGTGTCGGCATTCCAGGATCCGCGCGCGCCGAACGAGACCGCGCTTGGTGGATACCTGTTCATCGCCAACGGCTCGCTCACGCCATCCGCGCTTGCGGTCCGGAACCTCAGTTTCAAGCTTTCCGATCGATATGCCTACTACTGCAAGGTGCAGTTTTCGGCCCGAATGCCCGGCGAACCCGACAAGGCGCTGCCCAAGTTCGACACAATGACCTCCGAACTGATGCAGCACCTGCTGCCGCAACTTATGCGATGCCTTCCCGACTGGCCCGCGATCGAGCGCGGAGAAACACCCACGGGCGACGAGCCCAACAAGAGCTGAGCCATGGCAAAGTCCAAGATCAACATTCGTTTCATCGCCATCTTCTCCGCCATCGTGGTGCTTGGCATCGCGTTCGCCGGATTCGTGATCTGGTGGCAGAAGGTCGCCGGACCGGAGCGGAACTTCGCCACCGCCGAGCGCTATGAGCAGGCCGGGGACTACCGCAAGGCGGCCAGTTTCCTGGGCCGTGCCGTGAACAAGCAGCAGACGAACGTGAAGTACCTGGATGCCTACGAGTCGGCGCTGCAGCGCATCGTGCCCACCACGGTCGACGAGGCGCGCGAGTTCTACAACCAGCTCGTCGGCGTCCGCCTTCAGCGTGCCCGTGCAACACCGTCCGAAGCGGCCCCGTGGATGCGCGCGATGGAGACGCTGTACGAGCGCGACAATGCCTTCCGCCTCTGGCGCGAGTTCGGCGAGCAGGCCCAGCAGATCTCGGAGCGCCTGTCGCCGCAGGATCCGGCGCAGAACCGGCTGAAGTACTGGAAGGCGATCGCGGTCATTCGGCGTGGTTCGACGGTCACCGACGCCGAGCGCGCCGAGGCGGAGAAGTCGCTTCGCGAGGTGGTGGAAACGGACCCCACGTTCGATGTGGCGTGGCTCGATCTCATGCAGTCGCAGCTGGACGGAGCCGACAAGCTGCGCGCGGACAACCGCGAGGCGGACTCGCAGAAGCGCTACGCGGAATTGGATGCGACGATCGCTGCGGCAAGCAAGGCCGTGCCGCAGGGTCTGTCGTGGCGTCTTGCGCGCGCGGAACGCCTGAACCGGCAACTGGATCGCCGGGAGCCAGGCGTCACCCCGGAACAGATCGAGGCTGCTCGACAGGAACTGCTGGCCCTTGCCCCGAGCGTGGTGGCCAGCCGCGAGCAGACCTTCCTCATCGCGAACCAGCTGCTGAACGCCCGCAACAACGATTGGCTTCGCCGCGTGCTGGAGATGCTGAAGGCACGCATCCAGAAGGATCCGAACGACATGATCGCGCGCCGCATCTACATGCAGGCCGCGACCATGATGGATCCGCAGTCCGCGAAGGCGCTTGCGGAGGAGACGCAGCAGATCCCGAACCTGCCCGTGTCGCTCGAGGCGTTGGTGCAGGAAGAGACCCGCGTTGCCGCGGTGACATCGTTGTTCAATGCGCAATTCGAGGAGTGGCGCGCGGCCAAGGATCTGGAGTCGAAGAGTGCGCTGTTGCCCAAGTTGCAGGCGGTCCGTGACAACGCGGTCAAGATGCTGCAGCCGATCGGCGAGCGCGGC
>RFQW01000018.1 GCA_009924765.1 Planctomycetota bacterium
CGCGCCGGCAGGCGCGCGCCGCCGCCATTGCCAACCGCGACGCTGTGGGCCATCAACCGCCATCCCGCTGAGGAGGGTTGATGTTGCTACTGAACCGCCGCGATTTTGCCCTGCTGGGCCTCGGCCTTCTATGCACGCCGCCGTCGCAGGCCCAGGTGGATACTGCGCGCGCCGCGCAATTCATCCAGGCCGCCGGCGATGAACTGGTGGCAGCGATCAATAATCCGGGGCTGAACACCGCGGCGCGGCAGGAGCGCGTGGCCTCCATCCTGCGCCGCAGCGTGGATGTGGAGACGGTGGGCCGCTTCGTCCTGGGCCGCTTCTGGCGCGTCGCCACCCCGGCCGAGCAGCAGGATTATTTGCGCCTCTTCGAAGCCAGCCTGATCCGCAACCTGGCCGGGCGCTTTGGCGAATACCAGGGCGTCCGCTTCTCGCTCGGCCGCAGCCAGTCCCGCACCGAGGATGATGCGTTGGTCAGCACAATCGTCACCCGCCCCGGCTCCAACCCCTTCAATCTGGATTGGCGGGTCACCGAGAGCAGCGGCCAGCCCAAGATTGTCGACCTCATCGCCGAGGGCACCTCGCTGCGCCTGACCCAGCGCAGCGAATACGCCTCCGTCATCCAACGCGGCGGTGGCCAGGTGGCGGCGCTGCTGAGCGCCATGCGGGCCCAGTCCGCGCGGTGACGCGCCCCGGCTTTAATAGCCGGCGGAAAAATCCACCAGATTGATCAGCGCCCGGCCCTGGCGCAGCCGATGGATATTCTCCACCACCTGCGGCGCCGCGCTGCGCGGAATGGATGCTTCGCTTGAAAGCGAGATGCAGGCCGCCTTGGGCGGCATGAGCGACCAGGATCTGCTCAGCATGCCCGCCTCCAAGGCCTCAACCGCGAAGGCGCGAACCGATCGCCACACGCGCGTGGGCACCGTGGTGCGCGTGCAGGGCGAGGACGTGATGGTGGAGTTCGGACCCAAGAGCCAAGGCGTGTGCCCGCTGCGTCAGTTCGCCGAGCCACCGCAGCCCGGCGCGCAGGTTGAATTCGTGGTGGAACGACTGGATGCATTCGAAGGCCTGCTGATCCTTGCGCTGCCCGGCGCGAGCACCAAGGCGCCGTGGGAACATCTGGCCGAGGGCCAGATCGTGGAAGCCCGATGCGTGGGCATGAACAAGGGCGGTCTGGACATGGAAGTGTCGCATCACCGCGCCTTCATGCCCGCGGGCCAGGTGGATCTGCGACCCGTTGAAGACATCAGCATCTTCCTGGGCGAGAAGTTCCCCTGCATGATCATCGAGCTCCGCAAGGAGAAGGGCCGCATGGTGCTGAGCCGCAAGGCGGCCCTTGCGCAGGAACGCGGCAAAATGCGGGAAAAGACGCTGGCCGACCTGCAGCCCGGTCAGGTGCGCGATGTGACGATCAGCAGCGTGCAGAGCTTCGGCGCCTTCGCCGACCTCGGCGGCGTGGATGGTCTGATCCACATCAGCGACCTGTCGCATGACCGCATCAAGGACGCCTCCGAAGTGGTGAAGGTGGGCGACGTGGTGAAGGTGAAGGTGCTGCGCGTGGACCTGAACCAGAAGCCCGCGAAGATCTCGCTGAGCCGCAAGGAAGTGATGCAGGATCCGACCGCCGGCAAGCTGGAGGCGATCCAGGTTGGCGAGACGGTGACCGGCCGCGTGACCAAGATCGCGGAGTTCGGCGCATTCATCGAGGTGGCACCTGGCGTGGAAGGCCTGGCGCACATCAGCGAACTGTCGCACGACCGCATCGCGACCGTGGACCGCGTGCTGAAGCCCGATCAGGTGGTGACGGCCAAGGTGCTGAGCGTGGATCCCCTGCGCCGCCGCCTGAGCCTGTCGCTGAAGGCGCTCGTGGACAAGCCGATGTCGGCGAAGGAAACCGCCGCGGCGAAGCCGCAGCGTGAAGACGACAACGCGATGGCGAAGTTGCGCGCGCGCTTCTCGAACGACCGCCAGCTCAAGGGCGGACTGGGCTGATTCGCCTTTGAATTCCGATTATTTCGGCTGATCGGGGGACGCTGCGCGGACCCCGGCAGGTGCGCCGGGCTCCCACAGGTCGTCGAAGGGCTGCTCATCGCACGTGCGACGCATGGCGAGGTACGCGGCCGTGGCAGTGGTGCAGATGGCGCCAAACACCGCGCCCGCGGCGAGCGACTGCAGGATGCCCTGCCAGAGACGCACGAGGCCGACACTGACCGACTGCAGCGATCCCGTGAAGTTGACGCCAAACGCGGGCACCGGCTCCATGGCATCCGGAGCGAGCAATCGCGCACCACCCACGCTGGCCATGGCGCCCGTTCCTGCGGAAAGACCCATGAAACTGGCCGTGATCTCGATGGCGATCGTGCACACCAGATCGACCACGAACGCGGTGAAGCAGATGGCCAGCAGCGCACACACCACGTACAGCAGCGCGTGCAACGGACGGCGGTACACCATGGCGCCGCATCGCTGCGCGGCTTCCAGACCATCACACCCCTCGCAGGCACTGGCGGCGATCGCCATCGGCATCGCCAACAGCCAGGGCAGCATCACCACGGTGGCGAGCGTTCCGAAGAACAGCGCCAGCCCGTACGCGGCACCCGCGAGCACGTCCAGACCTGGCACGCGACCGAGCAGGCCCAGCACGAGGGCCACGGGCAGCAACACCAGCAGGGTGATGACCGGCCACAGCGGAACGAGCGCGTGGTTGGATGGGCGCTGCCAGACGAATGCCAGCGCCTGAACCGGTGAAATGCGCTGATTTTTGCCCAAGTCCAGCGCCACCATGCGCGCGATGGCCGCGCCGAGCAGCCCCAGCGTCATGCCTCCGGCGATCAGATAGAAGATGGCGAAGATCCAGTCCTCGCGCCACATCGCCACGGGAATGGTGAGCAGCAGATCGCCAAGCGCCGCCGCGGCGGCGCGCATGTCGAGCGTCATCACGCCAGCCACGAGCGCGTCGAAACGCGAGCCGATCGCCGTGGACAGCGCGTCGAACGCGCCCTTGCCCCGAAATGGCTCCAGTCGCTCGATCGCGCGCTGCACAGCCTCCAGCTCCGTGCCACTCACCTCGCCGCGACGCGCGAGCAGCGCCGAGCGCACTTCTTCCACATTGACGCGGCCTCCGAATCCATCGGCGCCGGCGGGTCGACGATCCATCGGCAAGGCCTCGCGGGCCACGCGCCGTGCGACATCGCTGGCCACGGCACTGTCGACCGACGTGCGCGAGGTCGCGAGCAGTCCGGCGGGCTGCACCGAAGGGCCGCGCACCACGTCGTAGGCACGGCCGACCACGATCAGGCACAGCAGCGCGAAGGTGGCCAGCAGGATGCGCGGCGGCTGCAGCGCACCAACCGCCGACGCGAACACGCGCGGAAAGACCAGTGCTTCGCGGAAATCGATTCGATCAACCACCACTCGATCAGGCATTGAAGACCTCCGTCCCCATGCTAACTGCTGCGCGGCAACGCCCGCGCCAGATCGAGCTCGGCGGCTGCATCCATCAGGATCCATGCCGAGAGCGGCTCGGGAGTGCCTCCCATCGCGATCGCGTTGTGCAGCAGCGTGCCTGCATAGGCGCGCCCCTCCGGCGAGCCCTCCAGCAGAAAGGCGTGAAGCGCCCACGGCCGATTGGTGGCATTGTCAGGCTGCGTGTGCTCGAGATGCCATCGCATGGCGCGCTCGATGCGCTGACGCAACGCAGGCGAGGGACCGGTGCGCGCCAGGCGCCACGAAGCGTGCAAGGCCGAAAGTTCGACTTCGGTCCAGACCTCGATCGCACCACTGCCCTGCCAAGCGTGCAGCGGGCCGTCGGCCTGCAGATCCATCAGCGCGTCGATTCCTGCACCGATTCCTGCACATGCGCCGGCGCAGGCGGTCCAGAGCGCCGCGTCCAAAGCCACGGCACCGGGCCGCGATGCGCGCAAAGCCGCGGCCGGCGGTGGCGAACCAGCCTGCAGCGGCAAACCCGAGGTGATCTGCAGGTGTCGGACCCAAGCGGAGAGACTGGAGGCGGAATCGTTGATCAATCTTGCGGGGCTTTCTGGATTCGGTCCGGGACGGTGCTACGGTAGGGCCGCATGCGGCTTCGCACCAGCACCATCCAGAGGCGACACCTTGTGCCCCGCTGCGTGGCGTGCGGACAGGAAGTGGCCGCCGGCCGCGCCATGGACGCGTGCGCGGGGTGCGGATGCGACCTGGCGGAGCGGCCGGCACGCAGCTACGCCGAGATGGAGGGGTTGGTGGAAGCGGTGGCTGAAGCCGCCCTGCAGGATCCCTTCGTGGCTTGGCGGCGCAGCCTGACGCTGGAACGGTGGCTGCTGACGGTGTTCACCGCAGTGGTGCTGCTGGCCTTCACGCTGCATGTGGTGACCCGACTGATCGCGGATTGAGCGCACGAAGCGCGAGACATTCGGCGATAGGCTGCCGCGCATGCAGACATCTCTGGACAGCGTGCTTGCCCGAACCGACGCCAACCACCCCGAGGCCGTGGAGCGCCTGAAGGCGTTCCTTCGCATCCCCACAGTGAGCACCGACCCGGCCTTCGCCGCGGATGTGCGACGCGGCGCTGAATGGCTGGTGACGCAACTGCGCGAGATCGGCTTCGAGGCGAACGCGATGGCCACGCTTGGCCACCCGATGGTGGTTGCGACCCATCCGGGACCGAAGGGCGTGACCGCGCCGCGCGTGCTTTTCTATGGGCACTACGACGTGCAGCCGGCCGATCCGCTTGAACTGTGGGAGAGCCCGCCGTTCGAGCCGGTGGTGGTGAACGGTCCGCACGGGCCGCGCATCGTGGCGCGCGGAGCGGTGGACGACAAGGGACAGGTGATGACCTTCATCGAGGCGCTGCGCGCGTGGCACGCATGCGCCGGCGGGCCGCCCTGCCCCGTCACGCTGATGCTGGAGGGCGAGGAGGAGAGCGGCAGCGCGAGCCTGGAGCCCTTCATGGAGGCGCACCGCGATCTGCTGAAGGCGGATGTGGCCATCGTGAGCGACACGGGCATGTGGGATGTGGATCACCCAGCGATCACGACGATGCTGCGAGGCCTGGTGTATGTGGAGGCCACGCTGATCGGCCCCTCGCATGACCTGCACTCGGGCCTGTACGGCGGCGCGATCGCCAACCCGATCAACGCGCTCGCGCGCATGGTGGCGAGCCTGCATCACCCGGATGGCCGCGTGGCGATCGAGGGTTTCTATGACACGGTTCGGCCGCTGCCCGAGAAGACCAAGGCGCAGTGGGCGAAGCTGAACTTCGACGACGCCGCATTCCTGGCTGCGGCCGGGCTCCAGCACGGCTTCGGCGAGCCCGGCTACAGCGCCATGGAACAGACATGGTGCCGACCCACCTGCGACTGCAACGGCATCAAGGGTGGCTACATCGGCGAAGGCGCCAAGACGGTGATCGCGAGCCGCGCAAGCGTGAAGATCTCCTGCCGACTGGTGGCGGACATGGATCCCGAGAAGGTGTACAAGCAGCTTGAAGCACACCTGCGCGCGCGCGTGCCGGCCGGCTTCAAGCTGGAGATCACCAGCTTCGGCCGCAATCCACCGATCCGCGTCGCCGACGAAAGCCCCTACCTCACCGCAGCGGAGCACGCACTGACCGGCGTGTACGGCGTGGGGCCGGTGCGCATCGGCACGGGCGGCAGCATTCCGGCGGTGGGATCGATCCAGCGCATCCTGGGGCTTGAGAGCCTGCTCGTGGGTTTCGGTCTGGATGACGACCGCGTGCACAGCCCCAACGAGAAGTTCGAGCTCACCTGCTTCCGTCGCGGATCGCTGAGTCACGCGGCGATCCTGCACGCGCTGGCGCAGTTGCGTCCATGAGTGCATCGCGGGGCATCATCATCGGGCTGCGGCATCGCGCGTTGCCGATGCTGCTCATGATGCTCGGGCTGTGTGGCGCGGCATTCGCGGGCGAAGATGTGTCGATGCGGCTCGAGGCCTTCGGCGGCGTCGGCGCGTTCCGGCCGGGCGACATGGTGGGTGTGCGCGTGGCGATCCGCAGCGACCTTCCTGAACCGATGGAGTGCCTGCTGCAATGGGATCTGCCGAACGCCGACGGCGACATGGTGGCGCACACGCGACCCGTCACGCTGACGCCGGCGCAGTCCACACAGCGCTGGCTGTACGCGCGCCTGCCGCCGTCCGTGGCGGCGCGGGTGGCGAACGAGGTCTTCACGCTGCGGCTGTTCGAGATGCGCGGCGGACAACGCGTGCGAGAGATGACATCGTTGCGCTTCAAGCCATCGGAGGCCGCGCAGCCACCCATGCCCGTCGAGATGACCGAAGGCCTCATCGCGGTGGTCGGCGATGGTCGCATGGGCCTCGAGACGATGGAGGCCACCATGACGGGCAACGATGTGCCCGCCATGCAGGAACTGACCCGCCTTGCGCGTGGCGTGAAACCCGCATCGTTGCCCGATCGCTGGGAGGGCCTTTCCAGCTGCGAAACCATCATCTGGTGCGGTGCCGCCGGTCCGCAGGCCCTCGGCAACGATCGCGCGCTCGCGCTGCTCGACTGGATCGAGCGTGGCGGCCATCTGGTGATCGTGCTGCCGGAAATCGGCGACCCCTGGAGCGTGCTTGGCGGACCCGCCCACCTGCTTTCGCAGTTGCTTCCCCGCGGCGGCGTGGTTCGCTGTGACGCGCTCGAGGTGGCCACCCTCATGCCGCTGCTGGCGAAGTCCCCGTCACTCCGGCGCGACGGCGCCACGATGCCGCTCACAGCCTTCGATCCAGCCACGCTCGACCGCGGGTGGCAGCCGCTGATTCCGCTGCCCCCCACCAACGCGAAGGACAAGCAGGGCAAACCGCTGCAAGGCTGCGCACTGGTCGCGCAACGACTGTGGGGTCATGGCCGCGTGACGCTGGTGGGCCTGGATCTTGACACGCTGCACCGGCAATCCCTGAATGCGGACGGCCTGCCGCAGACGGATGCCTTCTGGAACCGCGTGCTCGGTCGCCGCGCCGACGCGCCAACCGAGACGAACTATCGCGATTGGGCGGAGCAGGACAAGTCGACGCTGGCGAGTACCGCAGGCAGCGTGCGCTACGACGCCGGAACCGGCGCACTGGTGTCTGGACAGATCGGCCTGCAGGGCCGCGCGGCCGCGGGCGTGCTGAGCGTGATCGGCTTCTTTGTGGCGTACTGGGCGCTGGCGATTCCGGTGTGCTGGCTGGTGCTGCGGCGAATCAAGCGCGTGCAATGGGCATGGCCCGTGTTCGCGCTGCTGGCTGCCGGCGCCGCATTTCCCGCATGGATGCTCGGGCTGCTCTTCGGCGGCGCCAGCTCCGAGGTGCGACACCTGAGCGTGATCGACTACGTGCTGCCACGCGACCGCGAGGTCGAGGGCGATCGCCCGCGACTGCTGCGAGGTCAGGCCTGGATGAGCGCCGCGCTGGGCGGTTTCGGCACCGCGTCGATGCGCCTTCAGGACGAGACGAACCAGCGCAACCTTCTGATCGACTGGAGTCCGCCGCCCAACGGCAACGCGCAGCGCTTTCCGGACACGGCGCGGACGGAGCGCGAGATCGACAACGCCTCGCAACTGCGCCTTCCGTCGCGAAGCACCACCGTGGATGTGCAGGCGCTCTGGCTTGGCGCGCCACCACGCGATTGGGGCCGCGTGGTCTGGGAGGACCCGGAACACCCGATCCGCGCGACCACCACCGGCGGCACAAGCCCCGCGGTGTCGCTCGCGGGTTCGCTCTGGCACGGCCTGCCCGGGCCGCTGCACGACGTGACGCTGATCCATGTTGGCCCATGGCTGTACCAGTCTCGCAAGTGGACAGGCTCGAAGGACCAGCGCATCGAGCCGAGCGACTTTCCGCCACGACCGGCGCGCATGGTGCGGTTGGCGGGCGATTGGGAGCCCGGACCGCTTGATGTGGGCCGGGCGCTGTATCCGCAAGGCGGATTGAATCCGGCGGTTGTCGGCGATGGATCGTTCGTGCGCGAGATCAAGAATCTCTACGCCGATCCCCTGCGCGCGCGCGGCAACTTCGCTTCGCTGAGCGCCAGAGTCGGCGACACCTTCGAACCCGACTCCTGGCGCAAGCAGCTGTCGATGCTGGGCCTGTACCAGATGCTGAAGCCGCCCGACTATCGCATGAATCCGCCAGCTCCGGCGGACAGCGTGGTGATACGCGTGACGCGGCAACTCGGTCGCGATCTCGATCTGTCGCCGTGGTTCACGCGACCCTGCCTGATCGTGACGGGCTTCCTCGATGACACCGCCTGCCCCGTGCCGCTGCAGATCGACGGACGCACGCCCACCAGCCGCGGCAACGTGATGGTGCGCTTCATCCTGCCCCTGCCCTGCGAGACGGCCGGTTCCGTGATCCCGTTCGAGACCGTACCCTGACGGTCTGCCGCCATGGCCATGATCGAGACCGTCAACCTGACGAAGAAGTACGGCGAGCTCACGGCGCTGGACAACCTGAATCTGTCCATCGAGGCCGGCGAGTGCTTCGGTTTCATCGGGCCAAATGGCGCCGGCAAGACCACCACCATCAAGATCCTGGCCACGCTGCTGAAGCCCACCTGGGGCGAGGCGCGCGTGGACGGCAAGACCGTGGGCTACCAGAACAACCTCATCCGGCCGGTGATCGGCTATGTGCCCGACTTCATGGGCGCCTACGAGGACATGGTGGTGCAGGAGTACCTGGAGTTCTTCGCCGCCTGCTACGGACTGCACGGCAAGGCGCGCGACAAGGTGGTGGGCGACGTGCTGGAGCTGACCGACCTGAAGCACAAGCGCTTCAGCGAGGTGAACGGACTCAGCCGCGGCATGCAGCAGCGCCTCAGCGTGGCACGCGTGCTGCTGCATGACCCCAAGGTGCTGCTGATGGACGAGCCCAACTCCGGCCTGGATCCGCGCGCGCGCATCGAGATGCGCGAGTTGCTGAAGGAACTGCGCCGCATGGGCAAGACCATCCTGATCTCGAGTCATATCCTGCCGGAGCTGGCCGAGCTGTGCACCAGCGTGGGCATCATCGAGCAGGGCAAGCTGGCATATGCCGGTCGCATGGAAGATGCGATGGCGCGTGCGCACCGCGGCACGCTGGTGCGCATCACGCTGGAGGACCGACATGAGCAGGCCGCCGAACTGCTGCGACGCGTGACGGGCGTGTCGAAGGTGGAGATCGCCTCGGTCGAAGGCAAGCCGAGGCTCGACGTGACGCTGGATCCGGCCGCCGGCATGGCCATCAGCGACCTGCCAAACCGCCTGGTGACGGCCGGTTTCCGCATCACGGGCATGCAGCAGGCTGCGGCGGACCTTGAAACCGCATTCCTGCGCCTGACGAAGGGACTCGTGGCATGACAGATGTGCTGCTGGTGGCTGATCGCACGCGACAGGGCGTGCCCGAGGCGCTTGAAGAGGTGCGACGCATCGTCTCGGCGCACGGACGCATCGTGGAGGAACTCGACGCCGACCAGCGACCCGTTCCGCTGCGCACGGTGTTCGACCGCGTGGTGGTGCTGGGCGGCGACGGCACATTGATCGCGCAGTGCCGCCGCCTGCTTGATCGCAGCGTGCCGATGGTGGGCGTGAACTTCGGGCGCCTGGGCTTCCTCGCGGAGTTCGATCTGGCCGGCCTGAAGCGACACGCCGCGATGATCTTCGGCGAGGATCCGATCGTGCGCCCGCGCATGGTGCTGGATGCGATCGTGCGCAACGCGCGCGGCGATCTGGTGCACGAAGGCCTGGCGATCAACGAGGCGGCGATCACGGCGGGTGCACCCTTCCGAATGATCGAACTGAAGCTGACGCTTGGTGGCGGGCCCGGGCCCGATCTGGTGGGCGATGGCGTGATCGTGTCGACGCCGATCGGCAGCACCGCCTACAACGTGAGCGCCGGCGGCCCGATCGTGCATCCTGACCTTGAAGCGATCATCGTGACGCCGAACTGCGCGCACAGCCTGGCATTCCGACCCATCGTGGCGCCGAGCCATCTGGAGATCCTGATCGACACCGTGCGCGCCAACGAGGGCACCTCGCTGGTGCTCGATGGCCAGGCGATCGTGCCGCTGGCCAAGGGCGATCGCGTGCTGGTGGGCCGCCACCACATCACCGCCAAGTTCATCGGCAACCCGGATCACAGCTACTGGGACACGCTGGTGGAGAAGATGCGCTGGGCGGCGCCGCCGAGCTACCGGGATCGCGGAGCATGACCGTGCACCGTGCCACCCAAGGCATGTCATGACGCTGCACCGCAGCCGGGTTCCCGAGCTGATGGATGCGGAAGATCTGGATCCGGCGACACATGACGCGGCGCTGCGGGGGTTGGCTCGACTGAATCGGGTGAGTCGCAGCGACGCCATCCTGTGGCCGGGGCTGCGACGCCTGGCCCGCGCGACGGATCGCACCCTTCGCGTGCTGGATGTGGCCACGGGATCGGGTGACCTGCCCGTGGCGCTGGACGCGCGTGCACGCCGCGAAGGCATTCGACTGGAGTGGGTGTTGTGCGATCGCAGCCCGCAGGCGCTTGCGAATGCCCAGTTGGCCGCGCGCAAGCACGCGATGCGCTGCACGCTGACTCGCGTGAATGTGCTTCGCGAACCGCTTCCCACCGGTTGCGATGTGGTGCTGAGCAGCCTGTTCCTGCATCACATGGATCGGGCCGAGGTCGTGCAGTTGCTCGGCGCCATGCGCGAGGCGGCCGGCATGGCGATCGGCGTGGCCGACCTCGATCGAACGCGACTGGGACTGTGCATGGCGTGGATGGGTGCGCATGCGCTCACCCGATCGCCGATCGTGCACTTCGACGCGGTGGCCAGCGTTCGTGCGGCGCATGCGCGAGGCGAGATCGAGCAGATGGCGCGCGATGCCGGACTGCATGGATGCACGGTGGATCGCGCGTGGCCGCAGCGCTGGCGTCTGTGGTGGCAGCGGGCGCCGGGAACTTGCAGTGCAGCAGCATGAAGCTTCAAAGCGCACTCAACTCGAGCGATGTGTCATGCCTGCCAGAGACGGTGGATGCGCTGGTGATCGGCGGCGGGCCGGCCGGCAGCATCGCGGCCATCACGCTTGCACGAGCGGGATTCCGGACGGTGCTGGTGGATCGCGGCATGCACCCACGCGCCAAGGTGTGCGGGTGCTGCCTTGCGCCGGGGGGCATCGCCACGCTGCAGTCGTGTGGCCTGCAGCACATCGTGCGCGACGCGCTGCCGCTGCATCACGTGCTGCTGGAGTCGGGCGCGCGCTCGATGCGCGTGGCTCGCGCAGGATCGGTGAGCATCGCGCGGGAGACGCTCGACACGGGGCTGCTCGAGGCGGCCCAGGGCGCCGGGGCATTGCTTGCGATGCAGACCGTCGCCAGCGTCGACCGCGGCGGCGGCGTGCACCTTCGCCAGCGCGGAATCACGCGGACAGTGCAGGCACGCATGGTCATTGCCGCGGATGGGCTGCAGGGCCAGTCGCTGGCAGACCTTCCTGCATTCGCGTGGAAGGTGCGTCGCAGCAGCCTGATGGGCATGGGCGCGATCCTTCCAGCCACTGCCGCATGCGTGCAGCCTGGCGAGATTCGCATGCGCGTGCACGCAGATGGATACGTGGGTCTGGTGCGGCTACCCGATGGCAGGATCGACGTGGCGGCTGCCGTGCGTCCCGACGCCCTGCGCGCGGATCATGGACCAGCCGCGTGCATGCGGCGCATGCTTGGTGATGCCGTGCTCAATGTCGAAGCGGTGCTGGCTGCACCGTGGAGCGGCACCCCGCTGCTCACGCGCAAGCGCTCGCGACTGGCCTGCGCAGGCGTGCTGGTGGCTGGCGATGCCGGCGGCTACGTGGAACCGTTCACCGGAGAGGGCATGAGCTGGGCGCTCGCGTCGGGCGCCGCGGCAGGCGTGCATGCCGCGGCGGTGCTGCGTGGCGAGACGACGGAAGATGACTGGAATCGCGCCGGACATGCGTTGCTGCGCGCGGCACGCTGGCGCTGTCGCGTCACTGGCTGGCTGCTACGCCACCCCGCTTTCGTGAACCTTGGATTGCGGGCCATGCGATCGATGCCAAGCTTGAGTGAACGCATCGCGAACGCCTTCGGAGCGGCTGAACCCATGCCGCAGGTACACCCATGAATCCCACGCTGCGCGCCATCGCATGCGCAACGCCCGACCGGCGCCTTGAACGCGCGCAGTGGATCGAGATCGCGCAGCGCATCGCCCCCG
>RFQW01000171.1 GCA_009924765.1 Planctomycetota bacterium
CATGGCTTGCCCGCGAACAGCAGCGAGATCAGCAGCACATACACCGGCAGTCGCGCGGTGCAGCTCATGAAGGGCGCCACCAGGATGGTGGCCAGCCGATCGCGCGGATCCGGAATCAGTCGCGTGCTCAAAATGCCGGGCAGCGCGCAGGCATGACTCGACAGCAGCGGCACGAACGCCTGGCCGGGCAATCCAAAGCGTCGCATGAAGCGGTCGGCCGCGAACGCGGCGCGCGCCAGATAGCCGCTGTCTTCAAGCAGGCTCAGCAGGAAGAACAGCAGCGCGATCTGCGGCAGGAACACCACGGTGCCCGCCACGCCGCCCACCACGCCATCCACCAGCAGGTTTCGCAGCGCGCCCTCTGGCAGCGCGGCCTGCAGCCAGCCGCCCAGGTGCGTGAAGATCCAGTCGATGCCGTCCATGGGGAACTTGGCCAGCCAGAAGATGGCCGTGAACAGCAGGGCCATCACCATCACGAACACCGCACCGCCCGACACCGGGTGCGTGAGCGCGGCATCCACGCGATCGCTCAGCGCGTCGGCGCGGATCGCGTGTGCGCCGCCGATGCTGTCGGCCACGGCGTCGCCGCACCAGGCTGCCAGCGCCGCGTCGCTCTCGTTCGATGGAAGCAGTGCAAGACGGTTCTCGAACACGCCGTCGCTGATGCCGTGATGCGCCACGCGCATGGCTGCCGCAGCCATCGCCTCCACGCCCTCGCCGGTGCGGCCGCTGGTCACGTGCACGGGGCAACCCAGTCGTGCCTGCAGTCTCGCCGCGTCAACGCTCAAGCCCTTGCGGCGTGCCTCGTCGGCCAGCGTCACCGCCACCACGCAGGGCAGGCGCCTTCGCAGGGCGGGCACCACGAAGCGCAGGGACTTCGCCAGGTTGGTTGCATCGGCCACCAGCACCACCACGTCGGGTGCGCAGTCGCCGATGCGGCCCTCGATGCACTCGCGACACACGCGGCTCTCGGGAAGTTCCAGATGCAGCCCGTAGGTGCCGGGCAGGTCCATCACCTCCATGTCCTGCGTGCCCACGCGGGTCAGGCCCACGCGACTTTCCACCGTGGTGCCTGGCAGGTTTCCCGTGCGCGCACGCACGCCGCACAGGCGGTTGAACAGCGTGGTCTTGCCGGTGTTGGGTTGCCCGAGCAGCGCTGCGCGCAACGGTCGCGCCGTGGAACCCGCAGGGGTGCCATCCGCGCCCGAGGAGAGCGTCATGTCAGCAGGCTCCGGGGTCGTCGCACGGCGTCACCAGCAGCTGGTTCGCCACCGGGCCGCTCAGGCCCACCTTGGTGCGCTCCACCTGAATGATGCACGGCTCGCCCGGCTTGCACACGCGCAGTTCGCAGTGCTCATGCACGCCCATGGCGCGCAGCAGGCACTGGTCATGCTCGGGCAGGCCGGACATGCAGCCCGCGTCCAGTCGCGCGCGCTGTCCGCGGCCCAGTTGGGTCAGCGGAATGCGCGGTCGCTCGGGCTGCGGGGTGGCGTCGGTCATGGATCCGTGGCGATGGTAGGGCGAGGCGGTCGCGGGTTCAATGCGCGCTTCACTTGCTGTTTGGGGCCGCCGGAGCGACCGGGGTGGCATCCACCACGCGGGTGAGTGCGTGCACCACGTAGTCGAGCCGGCACTGCAGCTGCGGCGCGATCAGCGGGGTTTCGCCGAAGGGGTTCGAGCGGTCGGTGCTGGTCAGGTCGGAATTCAGGTGCAGGCTTGGCACCACATCGGCCTTCAGTGCCCACGCTCCCGGCGCGCTCTTGATGGTCAGGTCGGGTGCCGCGGTGGCGGCGCACTTCACGGTGAAGCCCGGGCCCACGTGTGCGCCCTCGGCGTTCACCGCGTGCATGCGCACCTCGAATTCGCGTGGCGAGGTGCTGACCAGGATGGCCTCGCTCACGTCCACGCGCCACTCCACCGGCTGGCGGAACTTGGCCATGGTCTCGATCCACTTGGTCACGCGCTGTCGGTAGGACTGGATGATCTTCTCGCCGGCGGCGCTGTCCGGAATGGACTGGCCCTTCGACAGCAGATCTTCCTTCACCTTGCTTGCAAGCGTGCGCAGCGCGGCGGACGGGTTGCCCCACGGGTCCGAGCCGGGATCCTGCGTGGAACGAGCGGCTGGTGGCGGTGGCGTGGGCGCACGCGTGCCGCCCTCCAGTTCGCGGATGCGAGCCTTGGCCGCGTCCAGTTCGCGCTGCAGGGTCCTGTTCTGTTCCTCCAACTGCTTCACGCGGTCGGCGGTGGTGTCCTGCGCGATCGCGGGCACGGCGGTTCCCAGGGTGGCAAGCAGCAGCAGGCAGATGATTCGCGTCATGACGGGATGGTATCGCCGTCGCGCCTCGGGCTATCCTTCCCGCGTGCGATCGGTGTCGACCCTGATCAGGCTCGTGCAGATCCGCCTTCGTGTGCAACGGTGGGTGGATGTGGCATCGCCGGCGCTGCTCGTGGGGTTCGCGATCGCGTTGCCTGGCCTTGTGCTTTCGCGCGTGTTTGGCGCGCGGGGTGACGTGATGGCGTTGGCCATGCTCGTGGCCGCCGCAACGGCCGTTGCGTGGTTTCTCGCGCAGCTGCATCCGCCGATCAACGCGTTGCGCGCAGCCGTGGAGGCCGATGAGCGGTTGGGTCTGGAGGGACGACTCGCATCGGCCCTGGCGCTGGAGAGCCGCAGTGATGCCTTCGCCCAGGCGGCCGTGCAGGATGCGGAGCGTGCCGCGCGTGATCCGGCGCTGCGTGCGATGGTGCGTCGCGTGTTCGCGCTGCGATGGCCGCGATCCACGCCGTGGATTCCGGTGGTGGCGGCCGTGCTTCTGATGTGTGCTTGGCTGCAGCCGGTGCGCGTGGCGGCGCCCGTTGTTTCCGCGGGCATCGAGGCATCGGTCACGCCGGCCGAGCAGCAGGCGCGCGCGGATGCCGCCGAGGCGAGCGTGGCGAAGGCGCTGGACACCATCTCCGACAATCCCGAGGCGCGCGAGCAGCTGAAGGACATGCTGGCGCAGATGGAGCAGCCGCCTGCGGGCGAACTGAGCGAGCGAGATGCCACCGCGCGTGAGGCCGATGCCGCCGGCCGTGCGGCGGCCCTGGAGGAGCGTCTTGGTCGCGAGCTGAATGCCGAGAGTTCGCTGCAGGCCGATCGTCTGAAGGACATGCTTGCATCGCTTCCTGAAGTGGAAGGCAGTGCCAAGACGCTGTC
This sequence comes from Planctomycetota bacterium, assembly GCA_009924765.1. Lineage (GTDB taxonomy): Bacteria > Planctomycetota > Phycisphaerae > Phycisphaerales > SM1A02 > SYAC01. The sequence goes on from RFQW01000171.1 coordinate 3,194, forward strand.
GCAGGCGTTGAAGTCTGGCGACCTGCAGGAAGCCATGAAGCAGCTGGACGCGCTTGCCAAGCAGGCCGAGGGCAGCGACGCGAAGCAGGCCGCCGAGGCGAAGCAGGCGCTCTCGCAGATGTCGAACGCGCTGCAGCAGCTTGCCAACGACCAGCGTGGTGCCATGCAGGCGCTGAAGGAGGCTGGCATGGATCCTGCGCTGGCATCCAATCCGCAGCAGGCGCAGCAGGCGATCGCGCAGAATCAGCAGCTCACGCCGCAGCAGAAGCAGGCGCTGCAGAAGAAGATGCAGGCGAGCCAGAAGGCCGCCGAGCAGTGCAAGAACCTGGGCCAGTGCATGAATCCCTCCGGCAAGCCGGGCGGGTCCATGCGTGATGCGCAGAAGCAGCTTTCGCGTGCAGCCTCCGCTCAGGCCATGCAGTGCGCGCTGCGGAAGGCGATGGGCGAGTGCAAGGGCGGTTCCAGCATGGGTTGGTCCATGCCGTGGGAAGTGGCGAAGTCGGGCGGTGCGGGTGCCGGAAACGGCGGCAAGGGCGGACAGAAGGCTGGCAAGGGTGGTGCGCCCAAGTTGGACGGCAGCACCGAAGCCTTGAAGGATGGACAGCTCGCCGAGAAGCAGGAGTCCGCTGGCGACGGTGATCCGCTTGGTGATGCCGTGGCGCGCGACTTCGTGCGCGGCCAGGGAGCCGCTCCGGTGGGTGCCTCAAGCCCGCAGCTGAAGGCGGTGGCCGCTCGGGTGGAAGCGGGTCTGGAAGAGGGCACCGAGGAGGACCCGGTACCGGGTCGCCTCAAGGCCGCGCACAAGCGCTACTTCGAGCAGTGGAAGAAGCAGCTGGATCCGTCGAAGCCGGCCGGTGGTTCAACCCCATGATGCATCGCCCTGCGTTGGTGCGGGAAGGGGTGGCGCGTGCGCTTCGTGTTCGAGCGACCTGAGTGGCTTGCACTGTTGCTGGCGCTGGTGCCAGTCGTGTGGCTCGCGTGGCGATCCATCGCGCATCTGGGGCATGGTCGCGCCATCGCCGCGGCGGTGGTGCGCGCGGCGGTGATCGTGCTGCTGGCGTTCGGATTGGCGCGGCCATCCATCGTGCGGCGCGGTGAGGGCGTGAGCGTGGTGGTGGTGGCGGATGCGAGCCGCTCGGTTCCGGCGACGCAGCGCGTGCAGGCGCAGGCCTGGCTTGCCGAGCGCGCGAAGGATCGCCCCGATCCTGCCGATCGCGTCGGCGTGGTGACGGTGGCGAAGACGCCCGAGATTCGTTCCCTTCCATCGCGCTCGGGTGACGTGGACATCGCTTCGCACGCCGGCGACGGCACCGCCACGGATCTGGCGGCCGGCCTGCGCGCGGCCATCTCCGTGATGCCGGCGGACTCCATGCATCGCATTCTGCTGCTGAGCGATGGCGTGGAGACCTCGGGTGACGTGATGGAGGCCGCTGCGCGTGCCGCCACGCTCGGCATTCCGGTGGACGTGGCCACGCTGTCTTCGCCGAACATGGCCGATGTGATGGTGGAGTCGCTGCGCACGCCGGCGCGCGCGCGTCGC
>RFQW01000172.1 GCA_009924765.1 Planctomycetota bacterium
GAACCTGGGCTATCAGGCCGGCAACGAAGGCATCATGAAGGTGGTGCTGACCGACTTCAAGAAGGCCTTCCCGGTGGACGCGCGCGGCCAGTCGACCGCGGATCTGCCCATCCTGCAGGGCGTGCAGACGGTGAAGGACTTTCCGCTGCTGCTGAACGTGAGCGCGGGCTACCCCGGCAGCAAGGAGTGGGTGCAGTACGTGGTGAGCGCCAGCGAGGGCAAGGTGAAGATGGGCTGCACGGGCGTGCAGAGTCCACAGATGTATCCGTACTTCCCCGGTCAGCTTGCGGGCATCCTCGGTGCCATCAAGGGCGCGGCCGAGTACGAGAGCCTGGTGAACCAGTCGATCGGCGGTGATGTGGCGCCCAAGTATCGCGAGGCGCAGCGACGCATGGCGCCGCAGCTGTTCGGGCATCTGCTCATGGTGGCGCTGATCGTGGCGGGCAACACGCTGTTCTTCATGGGCCGCAAGGGAGCGCGCGCGTGAGTCGCCAGCGCCTGACGTGGATCGTGCTCGGCGTGGTGCTGCTGGCGCTGCTGCTGGTGCGCGGATTCGTGGGCCAGGGTCTGGGCCGCGTGTACGTGCAGGCCGATCAGGTGTCGCTTGCGCAGATGGACGAGAAGGGCGCCGACGGCTCGCTGGTTAAGGTGTGGAAGCCCGTGCCTGCGGCGCAGGCCACGCAGCAGTGGACCGAGTGGAATCAGGCCGCGCCGAAGGCATACTTCGAGGCGGTCGCGAAGAACCCCGCGCAGACCGACATCACGCTGTCCTGGCCGCGCACGATCGGCCTGTGGCTTGCGGCGTTCTTCACGCTGGCCATCTTCAGTTTCCTGTATTCGGACAACGTGTTCTACAAGCTGGCCGAGGCCACGGTGGTCGGCGTCAGCGCCGCGTACTGGATGGTGATCGGCTTCTGGGACACCATCGTGCCCAAGCTGTTCGGCGCGCTCACGCCCGACATGGTGATGAAGTGGGTGCAGCCGTCGCTGCAGCCGGCGGGCGCCATGCAGCAGTCCAGCATGTGGCTTGCGCTGGTGCTGGGCGTGATGATGCTGTGGCGTCTGGCGCCGCGCGGCGGATGGATCGCGGCATGGCCGCTGGCGTTCATCGTGGGCGTGACGGCGGGCCTGAAGATCGTCAGCCATGTGGAAAGCGACCTGATGGCACAGAGCGTGGCCACCATGCAGCCGGTGGTGCAGCTGGTGCCCGCGGCCGATGGTGGAACCGACTGGTACGCAAGCCTGTGGCCCACGCTCGCCAACGCGCTGGTGCTGGTGGGCGTGATCTGCGCGCTGGTGTACTTCCTGTTCAGCGTGCAGCACAAGGGTGTGGTGGGCGCCACCGCGCGCGTGGGCGTGTGGTACCTCATGATCACCTTCGGAGCCAGCTTCGGCTTCACGGTGATGGGCCGCATCGCGCTGCTGGCTGCGCGCTTCGAGTTCCTGTTCGATGACTGGCTGTGGCTCATCGATCCGAACCATCTGCGCAGCTGACGCGGCGATCTGCAGGAAAAAAGGCAGCGACTTCCGGAACGCGTGCGCGCCGGCGATACAACGCCGCGCGTGGCGGAGCGTTCCGCCTTCAACAACAGGAGGAAGACATGCAGCGAATGAATCGTGGCGTGGCCGCGGCCCTTGCGGGTGCGGCCGGTGTGTGGCTCTGCGCCTGCTCGGCGCGGGCCGATGTGGTGGCAAGCTGGAACTTCAATGGCCTTTCGGGCACGGTGCCAGCCACCGTGCAGGCGGATGCGGGCAAGGGGGTGGCCAACTTCACGGAGTTCACCGGCGGGCTCGGCTCGCTGGCGGGCACCGACGTGAACGCGCTCACCGGCGATGTGGCCGGGCAGGCGCTTTCGGTGACGGGATCGGGGCAGAACGGCAAGAGCATGGTGTTCGAGGTGGATGCCACCGGTCTGTCGCAGCTGTCCATCAGTCTGGCGTCGCGTCGAAGTTCAAGCGGATTCTCCGCGGCCACGATCGATGTGTGGAACGGCACGGCGTGGCAGCGCGCGACCACCTTCGATGCCAGCACCGTGCAGTGGCAGCAGCACCAGTTCAGCCTGTCGGAGTTCACCGTGCTGAACAACGGCATGGCGCGACTGCGCCTGAAGGTGGAGAACGCCACCAGCGGCAGCGGCAACATCCGCTTCGACAATGTGCGCGTGGAGGGCGTGCCGGTGCCGGGCCCGGCTGGAGCGGCGGCGATCGGTGCGGCGGGCGTGGCCACGGCGGCGCGTCGTGGTGGTCGAGCGGACAAGCCGGCGGACGGCGATGGCAAGGATGCGGCACCCGCGAAGAAGTCTGACGAGAAGGTGGATGCGGCGCCCGCACCCAAGGGCGCGCGCGCAGCGTTCGGAAGTCAGCCGTCCGATGCGGTGTCGCCGGCATCCGGCGCACGATCCGCGGCCAGCGCATCGCCGCGCGGGCCGCGTGGTCGCTCGTCACGCGGTTCGGGCTGACGCGCCAGCTTCACGGCAAGCTCGATCGCGGCCTTCATGCTGTTGGGGCTCGCCACATGGCGGCTCGCGATGCCGAAGGCGGTGCCATGGTCGGGACTGGTGCGCACGATGTTCAGGCCCACCGTCACGTTCACCGCGCGATCGAAGCCGAGCAGCTTCACCGGAATCAGACCCTGGTCGTGGTACATGGCCACGACCAGGTCCCACTTTCCGGCGGCGGCATCGATGAACACCGTGTCGCCCGGGAAGGGGCCGTGCGCGTCGATGCCGGCGTTGCGCGCCATCTCGATGGCGGGGGCGATGATGCGACGCTCCTCGTCGCCGAACAGGCCGTTCTCGCCGGCGTGCGGATTCAGGCCGCACACCGCCACGCGCGGGCGCTCGATGCCAAGGCGTCGGCAGTGCGCCGCGCCAAGGTCGATGGGGTCGAACACCTTGCCGATGGTCAGCACGTTGCGGATGTCCATCAGCGGCACATGCGCCGTGGCCAGCGCCACGCGCAGTCGCGGGCTCTCGAACAGCATGGCGTGGTGCAGGCACTTGCACCGTGCCGCGAACAGTTCGGTGTGGCCGGGCCATCGGAAGCCCGCCATGCTCCAGCTTTCCTTGGCGATGGGTCCGGTCACCACCGCGTCCACGCGGCGCAGGTCGCCAACCGGTCGCAGCGCGTCGGTGATCGCATCCTCCACGAACGCCTTCGACAGCAGTCCGCCGGCACGGCTTGGTGCGTGCTCGCGGGGCAGCGCGTCCTCGTGACCGTAGTCGATCACCACCGGCTCGGCCGCCAGTCCACGCTGGTTCACCAGGCCTTCCTTCGCCACGCGGAACCACAGCGGTCGCAGGCCCGCGCGCTCGGCGGCATCCACCAGCAACTGGTTCTGTCCGTACACCACGAAGCGCGCCTGACGCGCGATGGCGGGATCGCAGATCGCCTTCGCCACCACCTCGGGGCCGATGCCCTTGGGATCGCCCATGGTGATGCCGATCACCGGCGGTTCGGTGCGTGGAGCATTGGCGGGGTTATGCGCGCGATCTGGCACGCCGCGATTCTAGGGGTGCGGGCCAGCGGATCCGAATGCGAATCCGCGTGATTCATGCGTTGTGGCGCTGGCGGTATGCGACGCGCTTCACGCGCCGCCAGACTTCCAGCCCGCGCCCGGTGTGGGGCGGGTGCGCGCGGCAGGCGCCGAATCATCGGCCACATGACCGCGATGCCCCTTGCCCCAGATGAAGATCTCCACGCTCTCGTCGCGGCTGGCCTTGGGCTTGCTGGCGCGTGCTTCGCGGAACATGCCCTGCGCGCGCTTCAGCAATTCCGGGAAGTCGCCGCCCTCGAACACCTTCATCACCAGGCTGCCACCGGTCTTCAGCAGATCGGGGCAGCGATCGAGCAGCGCGTGGCACAGGCGGCAGCTGATCGCGGCGTCGGCCATGGGCACGCCCGAGGTATTGGGCGCCATGTCCGAGATGATCGCGTCGAACAGGCCGCCGCCCAGGCTCTCCGTGGTGATCTCCCGCAGATCCGCCTGATGCACGCGCACGTTGTTGGGCAGCCCCTTGGGGTCGATCGCCTTCAGATCCACCGCCTCCACGCGACCACGCTCGCCCACCAGCTTCGCCGCCACCTGGGTCCAGCTGCCCGGGGCTGCGCCCGCGTCCAGCACGCGATCCCCGCGGCGCAGCAGTCGGAAGCGTTCATCCAGCTCCAGCAGCTTGTATGCGCTGCGGGCGCGATAGCCCTCCTGCTTGGCCAGCTTGAACCAGTGATCCTGCACTTCCTTCATCTGGATCGGGCTCGGTTGCGCGGCTCAGGGGTGGATGAAGGTTCCGGTGTCGTGCGGATCCTCCACGGTGGCGATGTAGATGTCGCCGTCGGTCACGCGGATCACGATCGGGTTGGTGCCGCCGTTCAGCGTGGACGCCAGCGAGTTGTGGTCGTTGCGCTTGTCGGTGGCGATCCAGCGGCCATAGCGCGCGAACACGTGCATGCTGCCGCCGATGGTTTCGCAGTCGAAGGCGCCGCTCGATTCGCCGCGCACGATCCATTCCACGTCGCCGTCCTTGTCATCGATCGAGCATGGCTCGGTGATCGGCCACGGCGTGAGCATGCGCACATCGCCGCCGGTGGTGGTTACATGCACGCCGCCATGGTTGTCCACGATCAGCACGCGGCCGTGGGTGGTGGTCACGTTCACGCGGCCCAGGCGGGGTGTGTCGACCTCGATCTCGCACTTCACGAACCATGCGGTGGGGTC
>RFQW01000173.1 GCA_009924765.1 Planctomycetota bacterium
CAGCGTGAAGGTGGGTGGTGTCGCTGCGACTGCACTGGTCATCTCGGCCACCTCGATCAGTGGTAAGACGCCGATCGGCGCCGCTGGTGCGCGGGATGTGTCGGTGACCACCGCGGGCGGTACGGCCACCAAGGCGGGTGCATTCGTGTACGTGGCATCTCCAACGATCGCCAGCGTGTCACCCAGTTCCGGTCCGTTGGGTGGCGGCACGGCGATCACGATCGCTGGTGCCAACCTGGCCGGTGCAAAGGTGACGATCGACGGCGTTGCGGCGACCATCGTCACCGCAACGGCTGGATCGATCAGCGCGAAGACGCCTGCGGGTACGGCTGGCGCGAAGAGCGTGGTGGTGACGACGGTCGGCGGTTCGGCCACGAAGACCGGCGCGTTCACCTACGTGCCTGTGCCAACGATCGCGAGCGTGTCACCCAGTTCCGGACCGTTGGTCGGCGGCACGACAATCACGATCATGGGTGCAAACCTGGCCGGCGCTGCGGTGACGGTGGACGGCAAGGCGGCGACGAGCGTGGTTGCAACTGCTCTGTCGATTTCCGCGAAGGTTCCGGCCGGCACGGCTGGCGCGAAGAATGTCGTGGTGACCACGGTTGGTGGGTCGGCCACGAAGACCGGCGCGTTCACCTACGTGCCGGTGCCCACGATCGCAGGCGTGTCTCCCAGCTCGGGTCCCATGATGGGTGGAACCAGCATCACCATCACCGGTACCAACCTTGCCGGCGCCACGGTGACGATTGATGGCAAGGCGGCGACGGGAGTCTCTGCAACCGCCTCACTGATCATCGCCACAACTCCCGCAGGAACAGTGGGTTCGAAGTCTGTGGTGGTCGCGACGGCTGGTGGCGTGGCCACGAGGGCGAATGGATTCACCTACACGAGTTCGTTCACGGGTGGTATGCCGGTGGCTGGCGGAGACTCGGGAGCGCCCGCACGCGGAACCGGATTCGAGCATGTCTGGGCGGACCATCGTGGCAGTGACGCAGCGGGTGCAGCACCTGCCGCCACCGACGTCGAGGGCGAAGCCCAGGTGATCGAGGCGCCCATGGGTGTGCAGCGATACCTGCAGGTGATCACCATCCGTTCCGAAGGCGATGTGCCGTGCGACACCGCTTCGGCGGCCGGAGCATCGGTGGTTGACGCGACGCCGCAGGAAGCCGTAGATCCAATCGATCTCGATCAGAACGGAGAGGCCGACCTGTGCCAGCTGCGTCGCGGCGATCTTGATCTGAACGGCACGGTGGATCAGGACGATGCGACGCTCCTGATGCACTTGGTCGGATCGGATCCGGTCCTCGGCATCGGCGATCTGGATGGTGACGGCTCCATCGACAGTGCGGACATCGCCGTGCTCCTGACCGACTTTGCGTGAACAACCACCTCGGCATCGTGGCCGTAGAATGCGGCCACGATGTCCGAGGTCACGCAAGCACACGATGATCGACGCGCATGCGCCGTGCAGGTGCTCGGTTCCGGGCTGATCGATCGGGCTGTCGTTGATTGGCTGCAGGACCGGTTGGTGGCGCTGCGTGGCATGGCCGCGCCAGCCATCCGGCGGTTCACGGTGCAGTTGGTGAACGATGGGGTCATGTCGCAGTTGCACGCGCGTCACATGAACGATCCGACCACCACCGATGTGCTCACCTTTGCGGACGGCAATGAGGTGGATGTGGCGGTGTGCGTGGATGAGGCCCGGCGCCGCGCTGCGGAACTGGGACACGATCTTTCCCGCGAGCTGCTGCTGTACAGCCTGCATGGCCTGCTTCACGCGGTGGGATTCGACGATCGCGAGCCCTCCGACTTCGAGCGCATGCATGCCGAGGAAGATCGACTGCTGGCTGCGATCGGCATCGCCGCCACCTTTGCGCCGAAGGGTGGCCCGGCATGACGCTGACCTGGCTCTCGCTTGCGGCTGCTGTGGTGCTGTTGCTCACAACGCTTCTTTCCGCGATCAATCTGGCCCTGGTGCAGGTGAGCGACTCCGCGCTGGAGCGGCGGCTGGATCGCGCCGGACGCACGCCTCGAGGCTGCCCGCTGGATCTTCTCTCGCAAGGAGCGCGTGGATCATGCCGTGGCGTTCCTGCGAACCATGGGCCGCATCGGGTTCTTCGCGCTGGTGTTGATGGAAGTGGTGGGGCGGGACGGCACCATGGGTTGGTCGCCGGTGCTGGGCTCGTTCGCCTTCGCGGCCATCCTGCTGTGGGTGTTCACGAGCGTGATCAGCGCGGCGGTGGCGCGCTACGCCTCGGCCGGTCTGCTTGCCGGAACACTGCCGGCACTGCGTGTGCTCGACATCACGCTTCGTCCGCTGACCATGCCCGCGGAACTGGTCGACGAGGCCGTGAAGCGGCTCGTGGGCGCCAATCTGGTCGAGGATGAGGCCGAGGAAGACCTGCTGCGCAGCATCGAGGACACCGAGCGGCAGGGAGGCATCGACGCGAGCAGCGCGCAGATGATGGAAAATGTGGTCGAGTTCAGCGACACCCTGGTGGCGAGCATCATGACGCCGCGCACCGAGATCGAGGGACTGGAGTACACCGACGATCTCGCCGCCATCCGCAGTTTCATCCATGAGGAAGGTCACAGCCGCGTGCCCGTGTACGAGGAGAGCCTGGACCATGTGGTGGGCGTGCTGTACGTGAAGGATCTTGTGCGCTGGATCGGCGCCGATGCGCGTGATTTCAAGCTGCGGCCGTTGCTGCGCCAGCCCATCCGCGTGCCCGAGACCAAGCGTGTGAGTGATCTGCTGCGCGAGTTCCAGCGCGGCAAGGTGCACATGGCCATCGTGGTGGACGAGTACGGCGGCACCGCAGGCCTCGTCACCATCGAGGATGTGCTCGAGGAGATCGTGGGCGAGATCCGCGACGAACACGACACGCCGGAAGCGGGGGATCAGCCCCTGCGCGAGATCGCGGGCGGCATGATCGAGGCCGAAGGCCGCTGTCCGATCGCCGACGTGAACGCCCGCCTGGAACTCCATCTGCCGGAGGACGAGGGGTTCGACACGATCGCCGGCTTCGTGCTCAGCGTGCTTGGACGCGTGCCAGAGACCGGCGCCACCTTCGAGTCGCATGGCGTTCGTGTGCGGGTGCTGGCCGCAACCCCCACGGCCGTGAAGCGCGTGGCCATGGAGCGGGTCGCCGCCGACGGCTCCGCGGCGGAGTGACCGCGCGCGCGCGGATCAGTCGAATTCGTCGCCGCGGAAGGTGCTGGCCAGATACGCCTCGCGCACCATCGGATCGTTGATGATCGACTTCGGGTCGCCTTCGCGCAGGTTGCGCCCCTGGTGGATGATGTAGGCGCGGTCACAGATGCGAAGCGTCTGCTGCACGTTGTGATCGGTCACCAGCACGGCGATGCCGCGGGCGGCCAGCTTGCGCACTTCGGCCTGCAGCTCCTCGACCGTGTGCGGATCCACCGCGGCGAATGGCTCGTCGAGAAGCATCAGCTTGGGATTCGTGATCAGCGCGCGGGCGATCTCCAGGCGGCGCCGCTCGCCGCCCGAGCAGGTGCGCGCTTCCTCGCGCGCCTTCACCTTCAGTCCGAACTGCTCCATCAGCGCATCGCAGCGGCGTCGCTGTTCCGCTCGCGAAACGCCTGGCAGCGTCTGCAGGATGGCCAGCAGGTTCTCCTCCACGGTGAGTCGCTGGAACACGCTCGGCTCCTGGCTGAGGTAGCCCATGCCAGCCTTGGCGTGCTTCCACATTGGAAGGAAGGTCACGTCGGCCCCCTCGAAATGCACGCTGCCGGCCTCCGGGGTGATCATGCCGATGGCCATGCGGAAACTCGTGGTCTTGCCGGCGCCGTTGCGCCCAAGCAGGCCCACGATCTCGCCCTTGTCCACATGGAAACCAACCTGATCCACCACGCGGCGTTCATTGAAGGTCTTGACCAGGCCCTTGGCTTCGAGCAGTGGCATGCGTGCCGACGATGCTAGCGGGGCTTGGGTAGAGTGTGGGCATGCGCCATCGCCGAATGCCTCTCGCCCTCGCCTGTCTGCTGGCAGCCGTGCTGGGTGGCTGCGTGCGTCGCGTGGTCGACATCACCAGTGATCCGCCGGGTGCGCGCGTGTGGGTGAACGACCGCGATGCCGGTCGCACCCCGTGCTCGATCGAGTTCACGCACTACGGACGCTACGACGTGCGACTGCGGCGCGAGGGCTACGAGCCGATCGCCGGCTTCGGCGATGCGGATGCGCCCGTCTGGGATTTCGTCGGTTGCGATCTGGTGAGTGAAGTGGTGCCGGCCAGGTTGACGAGCCGCGTGCAGTGGCACTTCACGATGATTCCCACCGACAAGGACGAGGCGGCGTTGGTGCAGCGTGCCCGTTCGATGCGAACCGACCTTGATCAGAAGGCAGCCGAGCGTGCGCTGGAGCGCGCCGAGCAGACGCGTGCCGGCGAGGTGCCGGTGCTTGAAGAGCCTGATCGAAGCGCCATCCCGAAGCCGCGATCGGTCATTCCGACAACCACTGACGGATCCGGCGGTTGATCGGCTGATTGGTCGGCGGAAAGACGCGTTCGAAGGCATCCGCGGGTTCGAACCACTGCGCATCGCTGCACTGGATGCATTGCGGCGGAACGGCTTCCGGCAGTTCAACCAGGAACACGAAGAAGTCGATCGCAGGCGGTCCCGCATCGAAGTGCGTGCACAGCAGCGTGGCGGCTTTG
>RFQW01000174.1 GCA_009924765.1 Planctomycetota bacterium
TGCATCCGCGCAAGGGCACCATCGCGCCGGGCAGCGACGCCGACATCGTGGTGTGGGATCCAAAGGCCACGCGCACGCTTGGCGTGAAGCACCATCACTCGCGCAATGACTTCAACATCTTCGAAGGCATGCAGGTCACCGGCGCGGCGGCCGTCACCATGAGCCGCGGCACCATTCTGTGGAACAACGGCCAGCTGCAGCCGCGCGAAGGCCGCGGTCAGTTCATTCCACGCCCCTGCTTCAGCGACTTTGCACGCAGCCAGGCCACGCACAACGCCCACTTTGCACCAACCGCCATCGAGCGACAGGAGTTTGTCCCATGACCACCGCCACCACCAGCAGCAGCATTCCAGCATCCGTCGGTCGCTTCGGCGCCACCAGCGATGCCTTCACCACCTTCTCTGACGCGCGCCACTGGATCGGCGGCGCGTGGTGCAACCCCATCAGCACGCGCGTGACGCACGAAGTGCCCAACCCGCGCTTCGGCAAGAGCATGGCCACCGTGCATCTGGGTGGCGCCGACGATGTGGATGCCGCCGTGAAGGCCGGCGCCGCGGCGCAGCGCGAGTGGGCGGAGTGGCCCATCCGCGACCGCGCACACGTGATGTATCGCCTGCGCGAACTCATGGTGAAGCACATCGACGAACTCGGCTGGCTGGTCAGCCACGAGAACGGCAAGATCTTCGGCGAGGCCAAGGCCGAGGTGGAGAAGGGCATCGAGTGCGTGGAGTACGGCTGCTCGCTGCCCAACCTGGCCGCTGGCAACCAGCTTGAAGTGAGCCGCGGCGTGGCGTGCGAAGTGGTGTACGCGCCACTGGGCGTGGTGGCGGGCGTGACGCCGTTCAACTTCCCGCTGATGGTGCCGCTGTGGATGCTTCCGCAGGCGCTGGTGGGTGGCAACGCGTTCGTGATGAAGGCCAGCGAGCGCGTGCCGCTGAGCACCATGCGTCTGGCCGAGCTGCTGAAGGAAGCGGGCCTGCCCGCCGGCGTGTTCAACCTGGTGCAGGGTGGCCGCGAGGTGGTGGAAGCGCTGTGCGATCACCCGCAGGTGAAGGCCTTCGGATTCGTGGGCAGCACCAAGGTGGCCCGCAGCGTGTACGGCCGCGCCAGCATGGCAGGCAAGCGCGCGCTGTGTCTTGGTGGCGCCAAGAACCACCTGTTCGTGGTGCCCGATGCCGACGTGAACGTGACCGCCGAGAACGTGGTGGCCAGCTTCACTGGTTGCGCGGGTCAGCGCTGCATGGCGGCCAGCGTGCTGCTGGCGGTGGGTGATGTGGATCACATCCTGAAGGCGGTGCGTGATCGCGCAGCCAAGATGGTGGCCGGCAAGGACATGGGCCCCGTCACCACGCAGGCCGCGCGCGATCGCATCACCAGCTACATCGATGCCGCCGAGAAGCAGGGCGCCAAGATCATGCTGGATGGCCGCAAGGCCAGCGCCGATGCGGGCGGCTACTGGGTGGGCCCCACCATCATCGATGGTTGCACGCCCGACATGCCCGCCGCGCGCGAAGAGATCTTTGGCCCGGTGCTGAGCGTGGTGCGCGTGCCCACGCTGGAGAAGGCCTTCGAGATCGAGAACGCCAACCCCTACGGCAACGCCAGCAGCGTGTACACCACCAGCGGCGACATCGCGCGTCGCGTGATGGGTCGCGTGGAGGCGGGCATGTGCGGCGTGAACATCGGCGTGCCGGTGCCGCGCGAACCCTTCGGCTTCGGTGGCTGGAACGACAGCTGCTTCGGCGCGGGCAACATCACCGGCTGGGACGGCTATCGGTTCTGGACGCGTCAGCGCAAGATCACCAGCAAGTGGGCGCTGCAGCGGGATCAGAACTGGATGAGTTGAGGCGGCGGGCGAAGGGTCGACATCGCGCAAACGCCTGCTTTTGGGAATTTGGGGCACGCCTGCGGTGAATTGGCACCCTATTCGCCGCTTGCTTTGCGGTGAATAGGCCGCACAATCACCGCACGCCTTGCGGTGATTGTGCGCTACATCCACGCCAAATCCGGTTGGCCGAGCTTCCAATGGAGTGCCGATGCACTCAGTGGTGCGTTGGCGGCGGTGCGCCACCATCAAGGCATGCTGTTCGGCCGGATGAGCGCGCTTGGCCGGGAGCTCGATCACAGGCCGCGGTCACAAAGTGCTCCGGCGATTCGGCGCTTCGAGACATCAACGAACTGCTTGGCTGGGGGCTGCTGCTGCGCAATGCAGGCGGTGGACGCAGCACCAGTTACCGTCTGGCGCTGACAGACAGCCGCGAGTGAGGGCGGCAAGCGTGCGGCAGCACGCGGCACGCGAGCGACCGACTTTGCCAGAAAAAAGAGAGAGCCCATCCTCGCGGATGGGCTTCGGCCTGCCGCCGTAGCGTCAGGTGGGTTACGGTCAGTATAGAACGGTCGGGATGTATGGCAAGAACATCGGCCAAAGTTCCTCGGCGCGCTACCAGCCGGACGGTCGCGGCACCGGGCCCATGTGCGTTTGAACGATGTCAGGAAGCGTTGCCGCGACGACATCCGCACGCCGGATCGTCCGAGAAAACGTGGCTGCCTCAAGCAGTTCGTGCCGCTGCCTGGAGGGCTGCGGGTTCAACACACCGACCGAAATGTGCAACTCGCTTCGCACGATCTCGATCGCGGTTGTGAGATCCGAATCGTTGCTCACCACGACCGCCGCCTCGAAGGATCGAAGGTGGGCCAAGTGCACAAGCTCCGCCGCCAGATTCACGTCGGATCGTTTCTCGCGCATGCCCACAGCCAAGGCAAACCTCGGATCGCCATCTTCCGATGCAGCCAGGCGCACCGTCTCTCGTCGGAACCGGAACTGACCGAGCCGCAGCACGAAGCGATTGTCCTGCGAAACGGCGCGGTGATACGCGTTTTGTGCGCTGGGGTCGCCGCCGCCGGGTCCACCCTCCACGAACAGCGATGTGTAGAAGCGCACCTGCCGAATGTCGTGCCACTTTGGGTCAAGCACCCGCTGGCACAGCGCAACTGGATCGACCCACCGTTGACCGAACCGACGCGCCACGCCGTAATGGAAGTTCAACCCGTCGACGAACACCGTTGTGCGGCGAGGCACCGCCGGCGGACCTGTCGACCGTTGCTCAGAGTGCATGCGCCGGATGTATCACGGCCTATCTTCCTATCGCCGAGTCACGGCCCTTTTTCCAGCTGATCGGCCGAGACTTAGCGGCGGCGTGTCGTGCCACAGTCAGCGACAGACGCGCCTCACCGCGGCTGATCGTTCAGCAGCTCGATCAGTTGCGTGTAGGTGCCGTCGGCATTGCGCGTGGTGGTGATCTGTCCGCGCGCACCCAGGTAGATGCCGGTTCCGCCCACGATCGGACGCGTCTGCGGCTCGCCGGGCGTCATTTCGATGCCGGGGTTGTGATAGCGGCTCACGCCAAGCGCCGTGATCTGCGAGCCATCGTCGAAGCACAGCACGGCGGTGTACAGGCGCTTGCGCTGGGTATCGCTGCCCACGCCGTCGCCGGGCTCGTGCATGGTGACCGCGTCGCCAACGATCACGCCCACCGGCGCACCGTCGCGCAACAGCACGGCCTCGAAATCAGTGGTGTCGCCATTGGACTCACCCGCCGGGCCAAGATCGATGGTGGTCATCAGCGGCTTGGTCTGCTGCAGCGTGAAGGATGTGCGTTGGGCGAAGCGAGCGGTGGGTGAGGTGGATGCGCAGGCCGCCAGAGTGGCGCATGTGGCTGTGGCGAAGAGGGTGCGGAAGAGGCGCGCGCTGATTGAGGCGAGGCGACGGTGCATGCTGGCGTTCTGGATCTGCATGGAGCCGAGTGTAAGTGAGGTTTGGCGGACTTTCGGTGCAGCGCTGATGAAGAGTGTGGGCTAGCCAATCGTCGATCCATTGATGCCGACCAATGGCGCCGCAACAAAGTTCTGAAAAAACGGGCTGGTCTGGCAAATGCGTGCTCTTGCCTTACTACCGTGCGCACACTGCCAGCACGAGCCGACTCACTGCGACAAACGAGGATTTCATGCGATTCCGCACTTGTCTGTTTGTATCCCATAGGCTACTATTGCCATGACCGAGGTCCGCGTCACCGTGGCGTACCTCGACTGGATCAATGGCCTGCGCGACCACTCCATCAGGGGCCGCATCCAGGTGCATGTGGATCGACTTGTGCACGGTCATCGCGGCGCCGCGCGCCATCTGCGCCATGGGGTGAGCGAGCTGCGCATCGATGCCGGCCCTGGCTACAGGGTGTACTTCGCCGATCGCGGCGGTCGAATGCTGGTGCTGCTCGCGGGCGGCGACAAGTCCACGCAACGCCGCGATATCGACCGTGCGATTGAGCTCGCCAAGAGTCTTCCCTGAGCCCCACCTCAATTCCCCTTTGATGAGAAAGCCGATGCCACGAGCCACCACCACCACCACCACCAAGTCGAAGCGTTCTCCCTCGAAGGCTCCTCGCCGCGGCGCAGGGCACACCCACACGGTCGTCTACGACGTCTCGAAGCAACTCCGAACGCCGAAGGAAATGGCGGCCTATCTCGAGGCGTGGCTCGTCGAGGCCCCCGATGATGCGGCCGGCATCTCGCGCGCGCTCGGCGATATCGCCCGCGCCGTCCGAGCCCTTTTCCTCATCCTCTGCAGAAGAGGCCCGCGCGGTGCGACTGGAGCGCCTCATGGTGCGCCTGGCGCAGGCGGCAGC
>RFQW01000175.1 GCA_009924765.1 Planctomycetota bacterium
GTCGCGATGCGATCCTCGGGCGTGGTCGCGGCGGCAGGGGCATCGGTCGGGGTGGTGTCGGTGGGTTCCTTGGTTGCGTCCATGGGTTGCCTCAATTTCCTGTGAGCGAGTCCTTGAGTTCCTTCATCTTCTGCCAGAAGCCGCCTTCGTGCGACTTGCGAACGTCCACCTTCTCGGTCTTGGCGTACTCCTCCAGCAACTGTCGCTGACGTTCGGTGACCTTCTTGGGCACGTGGATCATCAGCATCACCACCAGGTCGCCGCGATGCTTGGTGCGAAGATCGGGCAGGCCGCGGCCGCTGATTCGCACCAGGTCGCCCTGCTGGCTGCCGGCCTTCACCTGCACCTGCACCGGTCCGTCGATCGATTCCACTTCCACGGTGGCACCCAGCGCGGCCTGCGCAAAGCCGATGGCCATGGGCATGATCAGGTCGTCTTCCTGGCGCTCGAAGCGGTCGTCGCTGGTCACGTGCACCACCACATGCAGATCGCCGCGCACACCGGCGCCGCTGCTGCTGGCTTCTCGTCGCGGCGGTTCGCCCTCGCCCTGCACGCGCACCACCTGACCATCCTGGATGCCCGCGGGAATGCTGACGTCGATCTTGCGGTTCACGCGCACGCGACCGTTGCCGCGACACGCCACGCACTTGTCGGTGACCACCTTGCCGCCGCCGCCGCAGTTGGGGCACGCGGTGACCATGCGGAACATGCCGCCGAGTCCGGTCTGCTGCACCTGACCGCGGCCCTGACAGGTGGGACAGGTGACGGGCTTCGAGCCGGGCTTGGCGCCGTCGCCCTGACATGTGCCGCACACCTCGGCGCGCGCGAAGCTGACTTCGCGCTTGCAGCCCTTCAGCACATCGACCAGCTTCACCTCGACCTCGGTCTGCAGATCGAAGCCGCGCGCCACGCCACCGCCGCGACGGCCGCCGCCACCACCGCCACCGAAGATGTCGTTGAACATGGAGAAGATCTCCTCCACGTGCATCGATCGGAAGTCGTGATGCGGATTGCCGCGCAGGCCCGCGTGACCGTGCTGGTCGTACAGCCGACGCTTCTCCTCGTCGCCCAGCACCTCGTAGGCCTCGGCGCACGCCTTGAACTCGATCTCGGCCTGCGCGTCGCCCGGATTGCGGTCGGGATGCCACTTCATCGCCAGTCGGCGATAGCTGCGCTTGATCTCCTCACCGCTGGCGGTTCGCTCGACGGCGAGCACCTCGTAGTAGCAGCGCTGTTCAGCCATGGGCATGGTTCACGGAGTGGTGCGTGGAAAGTGAAAGGGACCGGGCCGGGTTGAAAGCCGACCCGGTCCCTGGATCAAAGCACGGTGCGGATCAGTGAACGCTCTCCTCGACGGGATCGGCGTCGTCCTTCAGGTCGGTCACCAGCACGTCGGTGGTGAGCATCAGGCCCGCCACGCTGGCCGCGTTCTGCAGCGCGGTGCGAGCCACCAGCGCCGGGTCGATGATGCCGGCCTTGACCAGGTCCTGGTACTCGCCGCTGCCGGCGTTGTAGCCGAACCCGCCCTTGCCCTCGAGCACCTTCTCCACGGTCACGTCGCCGTCGACGCCCGCGTTGGTGCTGATCTGCCAGCAGGGGAAGCGCATCGCGTTGCACACGATGTCGAAGCCGAACTTCTCGTCGCCGTCGGCCTTCGCGCGCGCCTTGTTCACCGCCTCGATGGCGCGCAGGAACGCCACGCCGCCGCCGGGCACGTAGCCCTCCTTGGCGGCCGCACGGGTGGCATGGATCGCGTCGTCCACGCGGTCCTTCTTCTCCTTCAGCGCGGTCTCGGTGGCGGCGCCCACGTTCAGCACGGCCACGCCGCTGGTGAGCTTGGCGTAGCGCTCCATCAGCTTCTCGCGGTCGTAGTCGCTGGTGCTGCGCTCGTGCTGGCTCTTGATCTGCGCGGCGCGGGCTTCCACGTCCTTCTTCTTGCCGCCGCCCTGCACCAGCACGGTCTCGTCCTTGCCGATCACCACGCGCTTGGCGGTGCCCAGCTCGTCCAGCTTCACGTCCTCCAGGTTGCGGCCGATGTCCTCGGCGAAGAAGGTGCCGCCGGTCAGCACGGCGATGTCGCCGAGCATGGCCTTGCGACGATCACCGAAGCCCGGTGCCTTCACCGCGCACACCTGCAGCACGCCACGCAGGCGGTTCACCACGAGCGCGGCCAGCGCCTCGTTCTCCACCTCTTCGGCGATGATCAGCAGCGACTTGCCGCTCTGCGCCACCTTGTTCAGCAGGGGCAGCAGGTCGGCGAGGTTGGAGATCTTCTTCTCGTAGATGAGGATCATGGGGCTGTCCAGCGTGCACTCGGCGCGCTTGGGATCGGTCATGAAGTAGGGGCTCAGGTAGCCCTTGTCGAAGCTCATGCCCTCGACGTACTCCAGGGTGGTCTCGGCGGTCTTGCCTTCCTCCACCTCGACCACGCCCTCGGCACCCACGCGATCGATGGCCTCGGCGATCAGCTTGCCCAGGTGCGCATCGTGGTTGGCGCTGACGGTGGCGATCTTCTCGAGATCGGCGCGGCCCTTGCACTTCTCGGCCATCGCGGTGATGGCCTCGCCCGCGGCGGCTGCGGCGCTGTTGATGCCGCGCTGCAGTGCGACGGGGTTGGCGCCGCTGGCCACGTACTTCAGACCGCCGTTGAAGATGGCGGCGGCGAGCACGGTGGCGGCGGTGGTGCCGTCACCCGCGACGTCGGCGGTCTTCTTGGCGACCTGATGCACCAGCTTGGCGCCCATGTTCTCGAACGGGCAGGGCAGCTCGACTTCCTTGGCCACGCTCACGCCGTCCTTGGTGACGGTGGGGCTGCCGAAACTCTTCTGCACGACCACGTTGCGGCCGGTGGGGCCCATGGTCACGGCCACGGCCTGGGCGATCTGGTCGACGCCGCGCTTCAACTCGGCCTGCGCGTTCGCCTTGAACTTCATCTGCTTGACGGACATGTGTGTTCCTTTCGTTGGGGGGTGCGCGACGGGATCAGCCTTCGATCAGGCCAAGCAGCTCGGTCTCGCGCACGATGATGTGCTTCACGTTCTTGATCTCGATCTCGGTGCCGGCGTACTTGCCGTACACCACGGTGTCGCCCTTCTTCACGAGCGGGCCCTGACGCTTGCCGTTGTCGAGCAGCTTGCCTGGGCCGACGGCGACCACCTTGCCCTGCATGGGCTTTTCCTTGGCGCTTTCCGGCAGGAAAAGGCCGCTGGCGGTCTTGGTCTCGGCGTCGAGAGGCTTCACGAGAATGCGATCTTCGAGGGGGCGAACGGTGGACATGGTCTGTGTCTCCTGAAAGTGGATGGGTGTGTTCTGTTGGAAGGAATGGATCAGTGGGCGTGGCCGTGGGCGTGTTCGCCGGCGGCCTCGTCCTTGGGCTTCGGGGCCTCGGTGATGATGCAGTCGGCGGTCAGCAGCAGGCCCGCCACGCTGGCCGCGTTCTGCAGCGCGCAGCGATCCACCTTGGCCGGCGTGATGACGCCGGCCTTGATCAGGTCGCCGTAGGTGCGGGTGAGCGCGTTGAAGCCCTCGTTGCCCTTCATCTCGGCGACCTTGCTGACCACCACGGTGCCCTTCTCGCCCGCGTTCTCCGCGATGGTGCGCAGCGGCAGGGCCAGCGCCTCGGCGATGGCGTCGAAGCCGAAGGCCTCGTCGCCTTCCATGTTGGCGCGCGCCTTCTTCACCTGCGCGATGCAGCGCACGAAGCTCACGCCGCCGCCGGGCACCACACCCTCGGCCACGGCTGCGCGGGTGGCGTGCAGCGCGTCCTCGACGCGGCCCTTCTTCTCCTTGAGTTCGGTCTCGCTGCTGGCGCCGATCTTGATCTGCGCCACGCCACCGGCCAGCTTGGCCAGTCGCTCCTGCAGCTTCTCGCGGTCGTAGTCGCTGTCGGTGGTGCCCATCTCGTTGCGGATCTGCTCGCAGCGATCCTTGATGGTCTTGGTGCTTCCGGCGCCTTCCACCAGCGTGGTGTTGTCGGCGTCCACGGTGATCTTCTTCACCTGGCCCAACTGCGCGATGGTGATCTTGTCCAGCTCGATGCCCAGGTCCTTCATGATCGCCTGGCCGCCGGTCAGGATGGCCAGATCCTCAAGCATGGCGCGACGACGGTCGCCGTAGCCCGGCGCCTTCACCGCGCACACGTTCAGCACGCCGCGCATCTTGTTGATCACCAGCGTGCTCAGCGCCTCGCCGGTGATGTCCTCGGCGATGATCAGCAGCGGACGCTTGGTGTCCATCACCTTCTCCAGGAAGGGCACCAGCTTGGTGATCGAGTCGATCTTGTCCTCGTAGATCAGCACCAGCGCCTTGTCGAAGTTCACCGTCATCTTCTCGGTGTTGGTGACGAAGTTCGCGCTCAGGTAGCCGCGGTCGAACTGCATGCCCTCGACCACATCCACGATCGTCTCCAGGCCCTTGCCTTCCTCGACCGTGATCACGCCGTCCTTGCCCACCTTGTCGAAGGCCTTGGCCATCATGGCGCCGACTTCCTCGTCGTTGTTGGCGCTGATGCTGGCCACCGAGGCGATGCCGCCCGGCACGCCGGCCACGGGCTTGGACATGCTGGCGATGTGCGTGGTGGCCACGGTGACGGCCTTGCGGATGCCGCGCACCAGGGCGTTGGCCTCGGCGCCGGCGGTGATGTACTTCAGGCCGCAGCGGAAGATGGCTTCGGCCAGCAC
>RFQW01000176.1 GCA_009924765.1 Planctomycetota bacterium
TCGATGCGCTGACCCTTGCGGATGGCGGCGAACAGCTCGTTGTGCTCCACCTGATACATGTTCGGCTTGGGGCCGTTGGAGGGGTAGTTCCAGTTCACCGCACCCGTGATGCGATGCACCGGGCCCCATCCGTTCACGAACGCGCGCCCCTTGGTGCCGATGATCGTGTCCACGTTCTCGTTGAAGCTGTCCGGGTACTGGCGCCACACCAGCGTGGCGCGGCGGTCGTTGGCCCACTCGTACACGATGCCGAAGTGGTCGTACACGTCGCCGCGCTCCGGGATGTTCTCGCGCACGGCACGGCCACCGATGCCCGTGCAGCGGATCGGCGGCTCATTGCCGAAGGCCCAGTTGATCTTGTCGATGCTGTGCACCGCCTGCTCCACGATGAAGTCGCCCGACAGCCACACCATGTGCTGCCAGTTGCGCAACTGGAACTCCATGTCGGTCCACTCGGGCTTGCGCATCTGCACCCCGAGCGGCGTGGTGAGATAGTCGCTGTGCATGGCCACCACCTCGCCGATCTGGCCATCCGCGATGCGACGGAAGGTCTCGCGCTCGGGCGAGCTGCGGCGCCAGCAGAAGCCACTGACGAGGTTCACGTTCTTGGCGCGCGCGGTCTTCACGCACTCGATCACGCGCTTGGCGCCGGCGGCGTCGCTGAACATGGGCTTCTCGCAGAACACGTGCAGGCCCGCATCGACCGCGCAACGCAGGTGATCCGGACGCAGGCCCGGCGGGCCCGCGATGATGGCCACGTGTCCCCCGCTCTGGCACGCCTTCTCGGCGCCCTCGAATCCGCTGAATCGGCGCTCGGGCGGAACCTGCACGCGCGGGCTCATCTCGCCCTTCTGCAGTTCGGCCACGGCCGCATCCATCTTGTCGCCGAACGCATCGGCCATGGCCCAGATCACCACGCCGGGATCGGCCTTCAGGGCTTGCATGGCCGCACCGGTACCGCGACCACCGCAACCGATCACGATCACCTTGATCGTGTCGCTGGCGGCGATCGGTCCCACGGAACCGACCGCACGCGCAATGGGTGCCACCAGCGCAACGCCCGCTGCAGCGAAAGCGCCTCCAAGAAAGGCGCGACGATCGGGAAGCGGCTGCATGCTGGCGGGTTCGCTCATCGGGAGGGCTCCTTGGTGGCGGGCGACGCAGGCTTTGCGTCGGACGCGCTTGCATTGTCACCCGGAAGCGGCTCGCACGCCACCCGGAAACCGATGAAAGATCCATCTGCAAGCCACCATCGGCTCGGTGGCATCTGCGGATCGCTCGCGTTCCAGTCGGCGGATGGCTGTTGCACGCGGTCGCGGCCCTGATCCTTCGCTGCGTCCATGAAGGAACCGCCCCAGAGAACGGGCTTGCCGTTCGCGTCGATCGCCCATTCCGCGACATTGCCCTGCAGGTCGCTGAATCCCTGCGCGTCGGCCCTGCTTGAACCCACCTTGTGCGTGGTGCCGCCGCTGTTGCCGGCGTGCCACGCACGCTGATCGAGCGTGGGCTGGCCGGGCTTGTCATCGGGGCAGATCGCCCGCAGTTCCGCCACGGTGGGCAGCCGCATGGTGCGCCCGGTGCGCTTCGACAGCCATGCGCAGAACTGCTGCGCGGTGTCGATGTTCACCGAGATGGCCGGAAAGCCGGCGTGTCCAAAGCCGCGATCCATGGAGATGTACGGCTTGCTGGGTCGCGCCACGGCGTCCGCGGCAGCCGGCTGCGCGGCATCGGCCTGCTCGTAGACGAACGCATCGAGCAGTTCCCACGGCACCTCGGTGCGGCCGATCCACACGCGCACGCGACCTGCATCGATCACCGGCAGCAACTGCACCGACAGCGCCGTCTGCTTCACCGGCAGCACGAGCGGCGAAGGCCTGGGTGCAAGCGCCAGAAGCGCCGCCACCGCCGAAACGATCCATGCGCGAAAGCGCATCAGGGCACCGGCCCGAAATTCACGAGGATCACCGCGATATCGCCCGCGTCGACGACGCCGGAGCCATCGAGATCGTTCCGCGCGTCGGACGCAGGTCCCCAGTCGAGCATCAGCAGCGCAATATCGCCGAAGTCGACGGTGCGGGAACGGTCGACATCGCAGGCCTGCGCCTCGGTGCACAGTGCATCCGATACAAGCAGATCGTCGATGGCGGCCTCGACCACCGAGTCGGTTCCGGTGTCGGAAGCCACGAAGCGCACGCGTACTCGTTGCGCGCCTGCGGGGAACGCATCGAGCAGCCTGAAGCGCGCGCGCTGCCACATGAGCCCGGCATCCTGCACCAATTCCAGTCGCACCCAGGTCACTCCACCATCCACCGACGCCGACACCTCCATCGTGTCGACATACGCACCACTGAAGATGCCCCCGACGCTGTTGGTGTACCAGCGCCAGTACGAAAGGATCGGCTCGGCGATACCGGCCAAGGCGTAGTCGGGCGACGTGAGCGTGGTGCGTCCGCCGTCCACGTCTGCCTTGGTGGCGTCCGTGCTTCCGACGGCACCATTGCCGGTCACCCAGCAGCGCGTGCCCGCCGGTGAATGGTCGGCATCTGCCTGCGCTGGAGAGCCGACCGGCACCGCGTTCAACCAACGACCGGCCGTGGCCGTGTCGCCAGTGGCGCCGATCGTCCAACCGGTCGCGGACTCGCAGTCATCGGCGATCAACACCTGCTCGCCAAGGCCAAGCAATCCATCGAACTGGCCGGTCCAGGGCTCACGAAGGGTTGTACGGTCCGAGAGCGGAAACTCGATCGACCACTTCACGGTGCTGCCGCAACTGCCAGCAGGCAGCCGGGCATTCCAGAGCCCCTCGCCCACCGGCTCGAGACCATTTTGAAACGCGACGCCCCCGACCGTGCCAACCACTTGGGGCGAGCCTGCCACGGAGAGGTCGGATCGAAGCGACTGCAGTTGAACCGGCACCACGGCGCCCGATGGATCAAGCCATCCGCCGTCTGAGGAACCAACGCGAACAGAGCCAGCCGGTCCCTCTATGCGCCACACCATGAGGCCTCGATTGATGTCCGAGCCGATCACGGTGCCGGACCGGAAGTACGGGTAGGTGCTCCAGAGTCCGTTGTAGATCGCCGCGGGCGCGGCATCGTCCTCTGGATAGGTGTCGAACCAGGCAATCTGCGTGGGATGCGCTGGATCACTCGTGTCGAAGATGCGCAGGCCCGATGTGTAATTGCTGCAGTACAGCCGATTGCCGCGCCCGTAGTTGTTGTGGTCCACCGTTGGTTCGCCGGTGGTGTACGAACCGATCATGACTGGGTGCGTGAGGTCGGTCAGGTCGACCGTGATCCCTCGACTGAACTGACCGTTCTGCTCGTCCAGTTCGTCGTTGATCCATCCCGTGCGAAAGTCGTCGCTGATGGCGATGCCGTGACAGTATTTCGCCTGCGGATAGTTGAGCGAACCGATTGACGCGATCGCCGCCTTGTTCGTCACATCGAGGATTTCAAGCCGCGGGTCGGTGTAGCCCCCCGAAAGCCCACCGCATGCAAAGAGGATTTCATGACCGGCGAGCGGTCCCGAGACGATCGAGCGCACCGCGCCATCGTGCACGTATCGCGACGACCAGGCGCCCACCATCACGGGCGCTGCGGGGTTGGCGTTCAGGTCATAGGCGCGCACGCCAAAGCTGCCGCCTCCAAGCCGGTACAGGAAACCCGTCTGCTCGTTGATGAGCATGGTGTGCGTGGCCGGCGTGACCGCGCTGGCGTCAACCGTGTTCACGAGCGGCACCGAACCATCGTCGACATTCGCCAGATCGAATACCTGGATGCCGCCGCCACCCTCGCTCACGGCGTACAACCAGTGCCGATAGGTCTTCACGTTTCGCCACACGCTGGTTGGGCCCGTGAGGAAGGTGACGATGCGGGAGGAACCTGGGTTGGTCACCTCGACGATCGCCGTCCCGTGCGAGTGGCCAAGAATCGCGTACTCGCGGCCCGAGGGACTCTCGTAGCCCCACACGTCGTTGGCACTCGTTCCTGCCGCCAAGAACGACTTCACCGGGAACCACGCCATCAGGCGCACGCCACTCGCGCGGAACGACGGCGGCAGCAGCGAGCTCACCGCGTCGTCGGCGCGCCATACGGGCGCCTCGATCGGAGGCCGCCAGTCACGCATCTTGAGGTCACCATCATGCGCGCGCGCGACCGCGGCGAACACGATCGCGCCCGTCATGGCCATCCACCGAATCGGGATCGCTCGCCACATGGCTTTCAACTGAACAGCAGCAGCACAATCAAGACCCATGCTGGTTGCCTGCTCACAGTTAGCGAGCAAATACTTCTTGCCCCCGCTTACGAAGTAGTAGGTGCTGACGTTATTTACTGGAGCAGTTTTGATGATCTTGGTCATCGGGATACCGGTTTTGAATGAATCTAAATACTCCGTTGAGATTTCGCCCAGCGGGCCCAGTGGAGCTAGGTCCTTTACCAATTCAGGATCAGTAATTGGATACTTGATGTCGTTAGAGATGAAGTATGGATCGCTGGTCGAACTCTTTAGTAAGAAACCTCCACCAATTGGGGAACCGAACCAGTCCCAATAGAATCTCCAGAAGTTTCTATTTCCATATGAAGAACAGTTATCTCCAGTTCCTCGCAGGTTGTTCAGTGCTGCTTCGTTAGGAACAAAAGGTGTGTAGTAGTAAAGGTTTGCT
>RFQW01000177.1 GCA_009924765.1 Planctomycetota bacterium
GCCAGGCCACGCGCCGCCCTTCCACTGGATCTCACCGGTGGATCCGCGCGGCGGCTCGATGGACAGCGTGCCCGAACCGGGCAGATCCACGCGTGAGGCTGCGGTGGTGCCGCTGGCCTCCACCATGCGCCAGCCACCGTCGGTGGGTTGCAGGCTCACGGGCGTGCGCACGGTGCGACCCTGCGCGGCGTTCTGCGGCTTCATCCACAGCCAGCCCGATGCATGCGACAACACGATGGGTTCGCCACGCAGACTGGCCACACGTACGCGCATCACCGGCTCGTTGTTGGGTACCAGCGGGCGTTGCGCCGGTGGCTTGGGTAGCTCAGGTGCCTTCGCGACACCTGTGGCGCCGGAGGTCTTCGCCGCAGGCGCGGGACCCGGCGTGCGTCCCTCGAGCGGGCTCTGCGGCAATTCGGTGCGGCGCGCCGATGCGTCGCTCTGGCAACCCGAAGGCAACAGCGCAGCGCTCCAGACCACGGCCACCGTGCCGACTGCAAGCAGCAGCCAGCGGTGGTACGAGTCGGGGATGCGCCAACCGCCGGGGCCTTCCATGCGGGGCTCCTTCGCCGCAGCGTGCGGCGTGGTTCGTCAGTCGAGCACGCGGAGCGACAGACCGTTGGCCACCAGCAGCTGCTTGAGTTCCTCAAGGCTGGTCTGGCCGAAGTTCTTCACGCCCATCAGTTCCGCCTCGGTGCGGGCGGCCAGGTCACCCAGCGTGTGGATGCCGAGCAGCTGCAGCGCCTTGCGGGCGCGCACGGAGCAGTCGAGCTGCGAGAGCGGCTTGTTCAGCACTTCCTCGCTCACGGTGCCCTTGAGCTTCTCCAGCATCTCGGTGCGGATCTTGTCGTAGTGGCCGCGATCCAGCTGCTGACCCAGGCGCAGGCCCTTGGCGGTGAGCATGCTCTTGATCTCGACCAGGCTGGTCTCGCCGAAGTTCTTGTAGCTCAGCAGCTCGGCCTCGCTGATGCGCAGCAGGTCGCCGAGCGTGCGGATGGCCATCTTCTTCAGGCAGTTGCGCGCGCGCACCGACAGCTCGAAGTCGGTGACGGGCGTGTCCATCAGCGCGTCGCGACGGGCGCCTTCGCGGGCGAACTCCTCGTCGTACAGCATGTCCTTGCTGGCGCGCACGTCCTTCATGAACAGCGTGGCGCGGTTGTGGGTGGGGTTGGCTTCCAGCACCTTCTTCAGCAGCTTCTCGGCGCGCGTGAACTGGCCCGCATCTTCCAGCAGCACGGCCATGTTCACGAACACCTGCACCGGCGGGCTGGGCAGACGCGTGCACTCCTCGTAGGTGCGCAGCGCATCGTCATCCATGCCCAGACGGTCCTGCAGCTTGGCGCACTGGAACAGGTTCTTCGCGGTGCGGTCCTTGGCGGCCGCCTCCTTCCACGCGTCCAGGGCCTGCACCCACTGACCCTCGCCTTCCAGCTGCTGCGCCTTCTTCACGAAGGGCGCGGCGGCGGCGGGATCGTTGCGAGTGGCTCCAATGACGGTGTCGAGACCTGCGTTGGCCATGGGTTCTTCCTGCTCTGAAATGCGGATTGTCGTGGGGTACGGAAGCGAAACGAACGGTCGAGGAGTCTACACCGCAGCCGGGGTCGGCTCCAGCAGGCGGATTTTGCGCCAGGCCCCCCGCTCGAAGCGCCAGGCCACCACCGCCCCGTACAGGATGATGTAGGCGCTGGCGGCGATCCACGGCCCCGTGCTGGACAGCGCCGGGTGCGCGGACACCAGCCACGCCCCCAGACCCACGATCACCCCCCAGCTCAGCACGATGGTGGCGATGCCTGGCACCAGCGTGTCGCCGGCGCCGCGCAACGCGCCCGTGTAGGCGATGCCCACCGCGTCGAAGGTCTGGAAGATGGCCGCGCACACCATGAGCCGCGAGCCGATCGCGATCACTTCGCTGGCCACGGCGGGGTCGGCTTCGGAGACGAACACGCCGATCAGCGGCCCGCGGAACAGCGCCATGCACAGGCCGCAGGCGCTCATGTACACCGTGGCCATGCCCACCGCCCAATGCGCGCGGTTGGCGGCCACATCGGGCTTGCCCGCACCGATGTACTTGCCCACCAATGCCGTGGTGGCCACGCTGAAACCCACCGCCGGCATGAACGACAGGTGCATGTAGCGCAGCGTGGCCCATCCCGCGGTGAGATGCATCTCGCCGAATTGGCCCACCAGTACCGTCATGAAGATCGCCCAGCAGATGATCTCGTTGCCGAACTGGATGCTGACCGGCCAGCCCAGGCGCACCAGCTCGATCAACTCGTGCACACGCGGACGCCACGACTCGCGCACGCGCAGTTCGCGCGACAGCTGGCCGAACAGGAACAGGCCCAGCGGCAAGGCGGCCTCGACCATGGTGCCGCACACCGTGGCGATGGCCGCGCCCAGCACGCCAAGCGGTGGCACGAACGGAACGCCCGGCAGCCCCCACGAAGGCAGTCCATCACTGCCGTAGATGAGCACGTAGTTCAGCAGCACGTTGGTGACATTGCCCAGGATGGCCGCGATGGTGATCACGCGCGGTCGCTGCAGGCCGAAGAAGAAGTTGCTCATCGACTTGCCGACGAGCCCCGCGATGGATCCATAGGCCAGCACCAGCCCGTACTGCAGTTCCATGCGCTGCAGCTGCGGCGAATGCCCCATCCACGCGAAGAACCACGGCAGCATCAGCGCCCACGGCAGCATGATCAGCAGCCAGCTCGCCACACCCAGCCACAGGCCCGCCCATCCGTAGCGCGCGGCTCCCTCGCGGCGCCCCGCCCCCACGTTCTGCGCCACGAAGGTGTTCACGATCGATAGGAATCCGAACAGGAACGACTGCGGCGCGAAGGCCCAGATGCCGCCGTTGCCCACCGCCGCCACCTGCAGCGCACCCACCTTGGACACCATCAGCGAGTCCACGAACTGCATCAGCGTGTAGCTGACCATCGTGAGCACGGTGGGCCATGCCTGCGTCCACACCTCGCGCGCGGGATGGCGCGAGGGCTGCGTTGATTCGGGTTGCACGCCCGCGATCACAGCTCCACCAGCACCATGTCGCTCTCGACCGCCGGCTTGGCGGGCGTGGCGTGGTGCTCGGTGGCGAAGCGCTCAAGGCCCGCGATGCGCGCCATCTCGGCGCGCACGGCGACGCCGTCGAAGGCCGGCGCGCGAATGCCTTCGCGCTCGGCCATCAGGTCGAGCGCGATCTGACACTCGCCCTTGGCGAAGTCGACCGGCGTGATGGCGCGATCGAAGCCCTGCAGTCGGTTCTTGGCGTTCTCGAAGGTGCCGCTCTTCTCGATCCAGGTGGCACCCGGCAGCACCACCTCGGCCATGGCCGTGAGGGCGGTGGGCAGCGTGTCGATCAACGCGAAGGGCACGCGTGCCAGCGCCTCGCGCAGGCCGTTGCTCACCCAGTCGCTGGGGTAGTTGCCGGTGATCACCGCGGCGCCGATCGCGCCGGCGCCAAGCGCCTTCTCGAAACTGGCGGCGTCATGCACGGTGCGGCCCGCGGCCAGCGCCTGCAGCACGGCGCGCACACCGCGCGCGTTGGGCGCCTTCTCGGCGAACATGGTGAAGCCACCCGGGAAGGTCTTGTCGGCGCCGTGCGTGGGCACCGGGCCCACGGCCAGCTCGGCCTTGGGATCGATGGCCAGCACCCACTTCGCCAGCAGATACGCGTCCTCGCAGCTCAGCATGGGGCTCACCAGCAGGCCCAGTCGCTTGCCGGCGTGCGCCGCGCCGCGCGCGAAATCGTTGGTCTTGTTCAGGCCGGCGTCCCAGGCCTCGGGTGCCTTCTCCAGCTCGAAGGCCTCGCGGCCCTTCAGCGCCGGAAGCTTCAGGCGATCCTCGCGATGCACGAACTTCCAGCCGTAGCGCACCTCGTCGGTGATCCACCACTTGTTCACCTCGAGGTTCTCGCGCGGCTTCACGCGGAACACCGTGCCATCGTGGTGCTCCACGCTGATGTTGTCGCCGCTGGCGGTCAGGCCGTCGACGCTGGAGGTCTTGGTGAGGAACCACACGCGCTGCTGGAACAGGAAGTCCTTGTCGAGCAGCGCGCCCACCGGGCACACATCGACCACGTTGCCGCTGAGCTCGTTGTCGAGCGCCAGCCCGGGGAACACGTCGATCTCCTCGGTGCTGCCGCGACCATGCACCATCAGTTCGCCGGTGCCGGTCACTTCCTGCGTGAAGCGCACGCAGCGCGTGCACATGATGCAGCGATCGCTGTACAGCAGCACGTTGGGGCCTTGGGGCGCTTGTTCTTCGCCTCCTTGAAGCGGCTCTCGGCGCGGCCGTACTGGTAGCTGTAGTCCTGCAGGTGGCACTCGCCGGCCTGATCGCACACCGAGCAGTCGACCGGGTGGTTGATGAGCAGGAACTCCATCACCGCCTTCTGGTTCGACACGCTCTTGGGGCTGTCCGTGTACACGACCTGACCATCCACCGCGTGGGTCTGGCAGGTGGGGCTCAGCTTGTTCGCCGGCATGGGCTTGCCGGTCTTCGGGTCGGGGTTCCACACCTCGGCCAGGCAGATGCGGCAACTGGCCACCACGGACAGGCCGGGGTGCCAGCAGTAGTGCGGGATCTCCTGTTCGGCACGCAGCGCGACCTGCAGGATGGTCTCGCCCTTGGTGAACTCGTGCTTGACGCCGTTGATCGTGATC
>RFQW01000178.1 GCA_009924765.1 Planctomycetota bacterium
GAGCATTTCAATGCGCGCGCCCTGCGTGCGGCGGGGAGCTGCACTGCAAGGCACGGAGGTCATGCGTTGGTTCATCGGTCGTGGAGTCTTTCCTGGTCAGGCCCGCACGTACTATGCCCCGGCTGTGCCCCTGGGGCAACGCCTTCTGTGTTCAGTCTTTGATAATGAAGCAGCCCGCACGGCGCACCGAGATCGATGATTCTTTCGCGCAGTCGATTCGAAATGGACCCTGGCCGCCACCTCGCGTGCGCCTTGAACGGGTCAGTTGGAGGTCACGGGGGCACCCGCCGCCGGCGCCACCGCAGGCTCCGCCGCCGGCACCGCCCGCGGCTCGATCTTCAGCGGCACGATCACCTCGCTCGGGCGCTGGCCTCCGGCGCTCTCCACCTGCACGCCGGGCGGCACCACCCAGGCGCTCACGGCCTTCTGCGCGATGCGCTTGCTCAGTTCCTCGGGTGACAGGTGCACCACTGCCACCACGCGCGCCTGGCCGCTCTCGATGGGCAGCAGCGCATCGCCGGGTGCGCTCAGCACCACGTCGCGGATGATGTCGCCCTTGTCGGGGAACGAAACCTCGAAGCCCTTCAGGTCTTCCGGTGCACCGGCCACCTCCACGCGCACGGTTGGCAGCGTGAAGGATCGGCTCTTGCCGGCCACGGTGAACTTCACTTTCACGCGATCGGGAGTGAACACCACCTGACTTGGCGCAAGTTTCAGCGAGTCGGGAAGACGCAGCGGGGCGTCGACCACATGCTGCGTGCCGTCGGGCAGTCCCTTGGCATCGATGATGGCTTCGGCCTGTTCCTTGCTCGCGGCTTCGGCGGCGGGTTCGGGCACCAGCGCCTGCACCTCGGCGGGTTGCACCTCGGCGTCGCCGCGCAGCATCACCAGCGAAGCGGCCGCGACCACCGGCATGCGCACCGGCACCATGGCGCCCACGCGCACTTCCAGACGGTCTGGTCGCACCGAAACCACCGATGCGTCGGTGGCTAGCACCTCCGGGCACTGATCGATGATCGGCGCCAGATCCAGCATGCGCTGGCCCGGCTCGCCGGTGAGCGGACCCGAGCCGATCGGCAGCACCAGGCCCTGTTCGAGCAGCGTCTGCAGCTTGGTGATGGTGGCGGGGCTCGCCTTCAGCGTGAGCGACACCGACTGTGGCTGCGCCGGATCCACGAACTGCTTGGTGGCATCCGCGGGGCGCAGCAGCACCGTGCCGGTGAGCGTGCGCACTTCGCGCGTGCGGTCGGCGGCCCATGTCCAGATCAGCAGCGTGGCGATCGCGGCCACCAGCAGCGTGGAGATGAAGCTTTGCACCTTGCGCATGTCAGGCGATCTTCCGGTTGTCGGTCTGCTCGTCGGGTTCGATCGCGGAGGCGTCGTGCTCCGCATCGCTCGTCACCTCGGTGGCGTTGGCCGCCGCATCCAGTGCCGCGGGCTCGGGCGTTGGCACGGCGGGTGCATCCACGCCACCCACGGTTCCGAAGATGGCTCCAAGCATGGTGCCCTGGCCGCGGCGCTTCGGGCGGCTCAGCTTCTCGCGAAGGCGATCGGCGAAGTCCACCTGCTTGATCGGGTCGCTCAGGCGTCCGTTCTCGGCGAGTCGGATCGCGCCGTTCTCCTCGCTCACCACCACCACCAGCGCGTCACTCTCTTCCGTCACGCCCATGGCGGCGCGGTGGCGCGCGCCCAGGCGCAGCGTGCCGGTTTCCTCGGTGAGCGGCAACTGCACGCTGGCTGCCGCGATGCGCTCGCCGCGGATCACCACCGCCAGATCGTGCAGCGGGCTGCTTGGCCAGAAGATGCTTTCAAGCGTGGGCGCGTTCACGCGCGCATCGATCAGCACGCCCTGACCGGCGAGACCCGCCAGACTGGTGCCGCGCTCGATCACCACCAGCGCGCCGAAGCGGTTGCGGCTGAGGAACTCCACGGCCTCGTCGAGCGAGTCGACAAGTGGATCCAGATTGCGACGCTCGCTGGGCACGATGGTCTGCCCGATGCGCACCATGGCCTGACGCAGTTCGGGCTGGAACACCACCAGCAGGAACACCGCGATGGCGCCAAGCAGGCCTTCGCTCAGGAAGCGCAGGCGCGCGAAACTCTCGCTGAACAGGCCAGCGAAGCGGATGCCCAGCAGCAGCACCGCCACCAGGATGATGGCGCCCTTGAACACGCCGGCGCCACGCGTTCCCTGCAGGAATCGCAGCGCGATCAGCACGCCCACGAAGATGACCGACAGCTCCACCGCCACGCTCAGCGGATCACTTCCTCGGAAAAGCTGGAACAGGCGGTCGAACACGGGCCGACTGTACCACGCACCCGCGGCCCGGATCGCTAGGATCTGAAACATGAGCCGCGATGCCACATCGATTCCCGTCGGCAAGCCCACCTTCCGATGCGCGGCCACCGGCGCCGCGCTTCCTGCTGGCACCGCATGCATGACCGCGGTGCGCGAGACCGAGCAGGGCGGGTTCGAGCGACTGGAGTTCAGTCTGCAGGCATGGAACGACGGCGCGCGCCCCGAGGGTCTGCTGTGCTGGTGGAAGACCATCATGCCCGAGGCCGATGCGCGCAAGCGCCTGGTGCTGGATGACGAGGCCATCGAGGAGGTGTTCGACCGGCTCGTCGATGACGCGCGCCCCAATCGCGTTGCCGTGCGCTGGCTGCTGGCCATGATCCTGCTTCGCAAGAAGCGCCTGCGCCACCTGCGCGTGGAGGATCGTCAGGGCGTGGAGCATTGGCTGTTCTCGCGTCGTGGTGAAGAGGAGGGCGCGCCCGCCACCGAGGTGGTGCGCCCGCAGCTGGATGAAGAGGCGATCGCCGCGCTGTCGGATGAGCTTGGTGCGGTGGTGGCCTTCGATGCGTGAGTGGATCGCGCTGGTGCTGGCATGCGCGCTGTGTGGTTGCGCCGCGCAGCCCGCAACCGTGCCTGCGCCGCAGCCGGCGGCGAGCGCGGCCGAATTCGTGCATGCCCAGAAGGAGCGCGCCAAGTCGCTGAACGCCTTCGCCAGTCGCGGCAGCGCCGAGCTGCGCTGGAAGGACGAGCAGGGCAGCCATTTCGAGCAGGCGCAGGTGGAACTCGCCTGGCGTGATGGCGGAGAACGCATGGCCCTGCGCGCGGACAAGGTGGGCGAGCGCATCGCGTGGGCGGGTGCCGACGCGACGCAGTGGTGGATCTTCGAGCCGAAGGCCGACCCCAGTCGCCTCACGCTGGGCCCGCGCGGCGTGGCGCCCAAGGACAGCGCGCTGCCCTTCGCGGGCCCCGACAGTGTGATGGAACTGCTGGCCGCGCGTGCGTGGCCCGATTCCGCGAAGCTGGGCGAGCCGTTGCCCGACGGCACGCGCTGGATTTCCTGGAGCATCTCGAAGCCGATCGGTTCATGGTGTGCAAGCCGCGCGCGTGTGTCGAAGCCTGGAGCGCTGCCTGCGGCGGTCGAGTTGCTCGATGCGCAGGGCGCCGTGCTTGCAAGCAGCGAACTCTCGCGACCCATGTCGGTGGAGATCGCCACGCTGCCGCCCGGCGCATGGCCCGAGGTGGCGGGCACCACGCGGCTTCGCATGCAGGGCGATGGCGGCGCGGCATGGGATGTGTTCTGGGATGCGCCCGGCACCAATCCCGAGCGTCTGAAGGACCGCCTGTTCGACCTGAACGTGCTGATCGAGGTGATGCGGCCGGTGGTGGTGCGCGAGCAGGGCACCAAGGATCCGCGATGACGCGTGCGCCCTCCGCGGTGCGGGCCGTTGCGCCCTGGCTGCGCTGGATGCTGCTGGGCGCGTTGGTGCTTGCATGCGCGCCGTCGGAAGATGCGCTGCCTCAGGCACCGATCGCCGCCAGTTCTTCCGCGCATGCATGGTGGATCCGCAAGCAGGGACCGCAGTGGTTGCTGGAGCATGTCGATCGGGTCGTGGCGCAGGCGGCCACCGACCGAAACCCTGTTCGCCACATCGCAGCGAGTTTCGACGACGAACCCACGCGCCTCGCGGCGTTCGGCGATCGCGTCTGGGTGTTCTTCGCGCATCGCGAGCGCTGCGAGGTCGTGACCGGGCGAGCCGCCTGGAACCCGGCGAGTGGTCTCGCGTTCATGGTGCCTGCGGCGATGCAACTGCGGGCCAGCGTTCCCGTGCCGGCCGTGGTCAGTGCAGCTGCGATCGATGACACGGTGTGGGTGCTGGTGCCCGACGCGCACGAGGCGCTGCGTTTGGTCGGCGATCGCTGGCGACCCGTGGCGCTGCCGAGCGAGGCGCTGCAGCAGGGCCGCCGACATCTGTGCACGGTGGATGGCGCCACCCGCGCAGTGTGGTTGCTGTGGCAGGACGCATCGGGTCATGCACGTCGCTGGCAATGGACAGGCGAATCGTGGCAGGAAACGCCCGTGTCGTTGCCGCTTGGCGCCGTGCCGATTGGCGTGGACGAGCGACTTGCCGTGATGGCAGGGGATCCGCCCATGGTTGGCCGCGTGGTCATGCGCGCGTTTCAGGCGTGCGTGCCGATGCCATCCGATGCGGCGGTGCTGTCGTGGGGCGATGGTTTCGCCGCGGTGCGCGTGCGTGGCGCGCAGGTTGAATGGGCCGAGTGCGCGGCGGGCGCGCAGGAGTTCTCCCCGTGGTTCCAGCTTGCCGAACAGCGCTCGGTTGCAAGTCGCTGGTTCCATGTGCCCGTGCT
>RFQW01000179.1 GCA_009924765.1 Planctomycetota bacterium
AGGATGGGAATCGTCTTGTTCATCGCATGCGTCTCCGGCCGGTCATTCCTTCTTCTCGAGATAATCGCCCAGGTTCAGGCCAGCATCAGGCTGCTGGATCTGGATGTCCACGTGCACCTTGTTCGCGTCCACGCCAAGCACGTACTTCTGTCGCACGTTGCCCAGGGTTCGCGAAAGCGTTTCCATGGTGCGTCGCTGCATGAAGAGTTCGGGCGCCACATGGAACGCCGCGGCCTGCCCCAGCACCTCGCTGGCCGTGCGGCGCGCCTCAAGATGCAGCGCCCATCGCTTGGCGCGTGCCTGCTTGATCTGCGTCGCGATCATGCCGCGCGACGCGGCGAGCAGCTGCTCGACGCGCTGGCGTGCCTCGCGCGTCTCCGCATCGGCCTCGCCCTTGGCACGCAGCAGCTGACGCCACTGCTCGATCGCCCCCACCACCGTTTCGGCCAGACGCGCGTCGCCAAGCAGCTTGGCCATGCTCGCGCCCACCACGCGCTGCGCCTCTTCCTTCACCTTGCGCGCGTTCTGCACGTCGATGCTCAGCTCCTCGTACAGGGGCGCCGCCTCTCCGGGCGGTCGCAGCGCGGGAATCTGGATGCTGACCACCTGCACGCCCACGCCCTGCCTGTCGAAGTTCGCCTGCAGACGCTCGCGCAGACTGGTGGCCACCTGCGTGCCACTGGGGCTCAGCACCTGATCGAGCGGCTGCGTGCTGAGGAACTGGCTCACCTCGCGGCGCGCGATCTCGCGCAGCACAAGTTCGCGCGTTTCCATGCCGGCCTTGCGCACGCGCGCATCCGAGGCGAAGTTGAGCCACTGCAGCAGCCCATCGGGCTTCACGCGCCAGTTCAGGATGAGATCCGCATCCACCAGCGCGAAGCGGCTGGAAATGCCGCGCAACTGTTCCTCAAGCGCCGTCTCGGCGGCAGCCATGCCGCCCGGAACCGCGGTCGGCGTGACCGCGCGCGCCTCGCTGCCAGCGCCCAGGTCGTTGCGCACCTCGTCGGCGAGACGCGGCGCCGCCACGATGTACGGGCGACGATCCTCGTCGGGCTTCGCATCACCCCACAGGTTGATGCGATCCACCTTCATGCCCACGGTCTGCAGCGGCAGCGAACGCACCTGCGCGATGTCCACAACCTCGGCGGTCTCGAAGGGCCACGGCAGCTTCCACATCACCTCGCCCTGATGCACGCGGCCCTCGATGCTGCCACCACGCAGACGCACCGCCTGCTGACCAGGCCCCACCACCACGATGCAACTGAGCAGCACCATGGTGACGACGCCAAGCGCGGCCAGTCCACCAACACTTCGCAGCAGCAGGCGGTAGCCCCAGCTCGAAGCGATGTCGAAGCCGAACTGGTAGTTCACCGCCTCGTTGATGCCGCGCACCAGGCTGTCCGGCGCGGCGAGCAGACCAAGCACACGACTGTCGAACGCGGGGCGCGGCGTGTCGCCGACGCGACGCGGCCGATACAGGTTCAGGATCCAGTTCAGAAGGATCTCGGCGGCGAGCGCCACCTCGAGTCCCGCCAGTGCCAGCGCCACCCATTCGATCACCGCGGGTCGCTGGAACACGTGGAAGACGATGCCCACGGCACTGGCCAGCGAGAACAGCGCCACGCCAACCATGAATCCGGCACCGCCGCGCAGGTTCTGCCACGCCGGCTGGCGCGACATGCCCGCCACGAACCTTGCAAAGATGAAAGCCACCAGCGAGATCGCCAGGCACACCGCCAACTGCCACCCCAACGAGGCACCCACGCCGAAGGTTTCGCCATCGGGGCCTGCATCCAGCTGCATCGCTCGCAGGCGCGTCCAGTTCCACACACCCAGGCCCGCCAGCATGGCGGCCGTACCCAGGCTCACGATCGGCATCAGCCACTGATGCATCAGGCGCAGCCGGCGCGCCGCCGCATCGAGCTCGGCAGCCGAACGCTCGAACATGGTGGTGTCGCCACGACTGGCGGCCAGTTCCTCGCGCTCCATCGTTTCCAGCCGCTCCAGCCTGTGCTGGTGGAACACGATCGCAAGGGCTGCCCAGACGGGCACGCCGCTCAGCGCGAAGCACGCGGCAACCTGAAAGGTGGTGTCCCCGGCCGAGCGACCGTAGATGAGCAGCAGCAACCCGGTGGCGAGCTGGAGAAGCAGGCCAAGAACCGAGACGCGGGAGGCCTTCTGGTAGGCAACATGGTCCACTCTCATGTGGTCATTTCCGTGGGGAGGTCGAATGGTAGCCGCTCGATGCCAGGTTCGGGGCGGCGGCGCCCTACGGGACCACCTTCTGCGTGTTCGCCGAATGGGCTACCCTTCCACCCACCCACGGGCACAAGGCCCGACACCCGAATGGCCTGGATCGAGCAACTACTCGCCATCTGCAGGAACACGTTCCTGGAATGCATCCGTCAGCCCGTGGCGCTGGTCGCGCTGGTGATCGGGCTGCTGCTGATCGTGCTGTCGAACCCCTTCGCGGCCTTCACCATGCAGGATGACCAGCAGATGTACGTGGACATCGGCATGTCCACCATCTTCACGGCTGGCGCGATTCTGGCCGCTTTCCTGGCCACCGGCGTGGTGAACCGCGAGATCGAGAACCGCACGGTGCTGACCGTGGTCAGCAAGCCGGTTCCGCGTCCGCTGTTCGTGCTGGGCAAGTACCTCGGCGTGGCGATGGCCATCGCGGCGGTCACCCTGTGGCTGTCGCTGGTTTTCATGCTCGTGGAGATGCACGGCACCATGCCCACCGTTCGCACCCCGTGGCACCAACCGGTGCTCGCGTTCGGTTCGGCGGCCCTGGTGTGCTCGTTCGTGGCCGCGACATGGGCGAACTATTTCTACGGATGGAATTTCTCCGCCACCGTGATCGCGCTCGGCGTGGTGCTGCTGGCGGTGGCCTATCTCATCTGCCTGCCCTTCAAGCCGGATTGGGGAGCGCAGCCGCTGGCGGCCAGTTTCCGCCCCGAAATCTGGAAGGCGCTTGGCATGCTGCTGTTGGCCGAACTCGTGCTGGCAGCCATCGCCGTGGCGGCCAGCACCCGCATGGGACAGGTGCTGACGCTGCTGACCGTGCTTGGGCTGTTCCTGGTGGGCCTGCTCAGCGACTGGCTGTTTGCGCGCCGCATCGAGCAGCTGACCGAGATCATGGGCAAGCTGCCTGAGGGTCAGGCGCACTGGTACGACACCCTGCATCTGGAGTGGGGCCTGTTCCGCGCGCTGCAGGCGATCGTGCCCAACTTCCAGCTGTTCTGGATGGCCGATGCGGTGACCCAGAAGAAGGTGATCGGCTGGGACTATCTGGGCATGGCCCTGCCCTACGGGCTCACCGTGATCGTGATGTCGCTTGCGGCAGGAACGCTGATGTTCCAGCGACGCGAAGTGGGCTGACGCTCAGGCCGCCGCGCGGTTCCAGATCTGCTCGGCCTCTCGGCCACGGCGACCGAACACGAAGAAGGCCACCAGGCCTGCGGCACCAAGGCCAAGCGCGCCTCCGCACGCCATGCCGCCGAGCAACATCATCTTCTCGAATCCCGCCGGCAGAGCCGCCGGCTTGCCGCCCGTCTTGGCGGCCTGCTCGTCCATCTGCATCTGCACCTTCTCGCGCAGCGCCTCCTCGAAGGCGTCGCGGTTGCGGATCATGAATGCGGAGGACCCCACCTGCACGACGAGCGAGAGCACGACCCACGCCTTGAGCAGGCCGATGGCCATGGCGCGACGCCGCAGCAGCTGCACGCCGCCCACCAGCAGCGCAAGCGCCATCAGCGTGCCGAGCACCGTGAACGCGATCGCCAGCGGGCTGTTGGTCACGTCAGGCTTGCTTCCGCGCGCATCATTGATCAGGGACACCGAACCGGCGATGCCGCTCACGACGCCCACGCCACCCCACAGGATGGACAGGATGCCCAGCACCAGCGGCCACTTCGGCGGCTCGGTCTCGAGATATTCGCTCACCGGGATCGCCGAGCCTGGTCCAGACTGCTCCATGGTTCAGGCGCCCTTCTTCGCGGCGGCGAGCTGCTTCTGCAGATCCTTGATGCAGCGATCGATGATCTCGCAGGCAAGCTTTGGCTTGAGGTCGGAACCCGCGACCATGTACTTCTCGACCAGATCGGATCCCAGCTCCTCGGCACCCGGCGGCAGCAGCGGTCCACCGCCCTCGATGCCTTCGGCCACCGGCAGCGCCTTCTTCCAGATGTCCTGCATCTGCTTGTACAGCTGGATGCGCTTCTGGAGCGACTTCACGCTGGGGTCGCCGGCCAGACGCATGTCCTGCTCGATCTCGGTGCGCTGCTTCTTGGCCTTCTCCAGCGTGCGATCCCACTGCTCGCTGACGCGCTTGCCGGCGTCGTTCACCTCGTAGGTGCCGGGGGCCAGCTGCATCGCGGCGAACAGTTCCTCCGGCGTGTCGGCCACGCCGTTGATGTAGCCGCAGTCCATCGCGCGGTCGGCGTTGAAGGTGAGGTTGTCCTTCTCGTCGGACAGCACCACCTCACCCGACTTGTCGGGGAAGAAGGTGACCTTGCCCGTCTTGGGATCCTTGGTGTAGCTGACGACGATCGGTGAGTACACCATCGCGCGGCCCACCTGTCCGTTGCGTCCGCCGCCCTCGGCCACCTCGGCCACGCGCTCGATCCACGCCTGC
>RFQW01000180.1 GCA_009924765.1 Planctomycetota bacterium
CATCGAGGGGCTTGGCGAGAAGATCGTGGACCAGCTCATCGATGCAGGCCTGGTGAAGCGCTACAGCGACCTGTTCACGCTGGATGCGTCGCAACTGCCGGCGCTCGAGAGCGAGGCAGTGAACAAGAAGGGCGAGACGCAGATCCGCAAGCTTGGACAGAAGACCGCCGACGCGATCGTGGCCAACGCCCATGCCGCGAAGCAGCGGGGGCTTGCGCGCGTGCTGGCATCACTTGGCCTGCGATTGATCGGTGCGGCGGCGGCCAAGACGCTGGCGCGCGCCTATCCCGATTCCGATGCGCTGCTTGCCGCCACGGCGGCCGACTTCGAGGCGCTGCCTGACTTCGGCACCATCACCGCCGAAAGCCTGGCCAAGGACCTGGCGCGTGCCGATGTGAAGCGCATGTTCGCGGATCTGGCCGAGGCGGGCGTGGATCTGACCAGCCCCATCTATCAGAAGGAGGCCGCCGACTCGCCCTTTGCCGGCAAGACCGTCGTGCTCACCGGCACGCTGGCCGCCTTCGAGCGCTCGGCGCTGACCGAGCGGTTGGAATCACTCGGCGCCAAGGTGACCGGCAGCGTGTCGAAGAAGACGCACCTGCTGATCGCAGGCACCGACGCGGGCAGCAAGCTGGACAAGGCGCGCGAACTGGGCGTGCCGATCTGGGACGAGGCCGAACTGCTGAAGAATCTGCCTGGCGCCTGAGTGGCGCAGGGGCAAAACGAAAGCGGGCTCCGCACGATGGCGGAGCCCGCTGTTTCAATCCACTTCAGCGAATCACTTCGCGGCCGGTGCGGCGGGCGCCATCGCCGGCGCCGGAATCTCGACCACCTTGATGATCTCGACCGTCTCCATCGGCACATCGCCCATGGGGCCCTGACCGCCGCGCGAGTTGGCCATCTTCTGGCCGGTCTTCACGGCGCGGATCGCGTCGACGGTGTTCATGCCGTCGACCACCTTGCCGAACACCGCGTAGCCCGGGCGACCGGGACGGCCGTCGAGCATCTTGTTGTCCACGGTGTTGATGTAGAACTGCGCGGTGGCGCTGTTCGGGTCGTTGGTGCGCGCCATGGCGATGGTGCCGCGCGCATTGCTGAGCCCGTTGGTGCACTCGTTCTTGATGGGTGCTTCGGTGGGCTTCTCGGTGAGCGTGCCATCGAAGCCACCGCCCTGAATCATGAAGTCCTTGATCACGCGGTGGAACACCGTGCCGTTGTACTGGCCCTTGTTCACGTACTTCAGGAAGTTCTCGGTGCTGATCGGTGCCTTCACGCGATCGAGCTCGATGATGATGTCACCCTTGTTGGTGGTCATCTTCACGAAGGCCACCTTTGCGTCTGCGGTCGGAGCAGCGGCGACCGGAGCGGGCGTTGCGGGCGTCGTGGGCGCGGCGGGGGTGGCTGCGGGCGCGGCAGGTGCCGGCGCGGGCGCAGCGGGCTTCTCGGCCTGCTTGGCTTCCGGCGCGGTGGCGGCGGGCTTCTCGATCTTCTTCGTTTCAACGGCGGGCGTGGTCTCGGCGGCCGGCTTGGCGGCGGCGTCGGTCTTGGCGGGCTGCGCGCAGGCGGCGATGGCGAGCGCGGCGAACGAGAGAAGCGTGGTGGCGATGGTTCGGTTCATGGTGTCTCCTTGAGGGCGCAGATGATAGCGCTGAAGGCGTGGCCGAACCGTTGGCCTGTACCTAGCATCCGGCCATGCCTTCGCGCGCGCTTCAGCGCATCTCAGACCTGTTCAGCAACGTGCGATTCGGCATCTGGCTGCTGGTTGCGCTGTTCGTGTACATGACGGTTGGCAGCGCAGGCATCGTGTACCCCACGCATCCCAACCTGTTGCACCCCGATGCATGGACGCACGCGCAGATGCGCCAGTGGCGTCCATTCGAGATGACCGAGTTCGAGTGGTTCCACTGGTGGCCATTCGACCTGCTGCTGGCGCTGATCGCCGCCAACATGGCGTGGACCACGCTGCGGCGCATTCCGCTGCGCGTGGTGAACCTGGGCGTGTGGATGATCCACGTGGGCATTCTCACGCTGATCGCCGGCAGCGTGTGGTACTTCGGCACCAAGGTGGAAGGTGATGCGCCGGTGGCACGCCGCGAGGTGGTGATGCAGGTGACCGCCGACGACGGCAGCAAGGGCACCGCGCGATTGCTCGCCTCGCCGGGCGGCACCACCAGTTTCGCGGCGGGTCGTGAGGCCTGGCGCGTGAGCGTGGCGCAGATCGACCCCAACTGGGAACTGCGAACGGGCGCCGCGGCGGGCACGCGCGGCTACAGCATCATGCTGCTGGTCGAAGGCCCGCGCGGCCGGTTCATGCGCCAGGTGATCGCCGATCATCCCGAGCTGAGCGAGGACCTGGCTGAGCGAGGACCTGATCCTGACCGACGACGAGAAGCAGCCGCTGCAGCGCGCCGTGAAGGCGAAGGGCGTGCCGATCATCGAGACGCGCTTCGAGGCCTTGACCACCTATGCCTCGCAGGACTGGTTCTATCTGAAGAACGACCTGAACAAGAGTTGGGCGCTGTACCTGCGCAGGCCAGGCGAACTGCGCTGGATCGAACGGCCCATCGACGGCCTGCCGCTGTACAACGACTATGTGCCGGTGGAAGGCCTGGCGATGGCGGGCGACGGCGCGAAGGTGCCCATCGATCCGATCGATGTGCCGATTCCGCCTGTTGCGAAGGATGATCCGCTGCCTGCCATCACCTTCCATGCAACGGGCTATCTGCGCTACGCCTTCGAGCGCACGCGCCTGGTGAAGGGCGCCCCCGATGCGCCGCTGAATCCTGCCGCACGCGTGCAGGTGCAGGCGGAAGGTCGCCCCGCGCGCGATTCGCAGCTGCTGGCCTTCGACGACACGCGCCACACCGACGAGTCGGGCATCGTGCGCTTTCGATGGGCCGCGTCGCCCGAAGCGCTGGCC
This sequence comes from Planctomycetota bacterium, assembly GCA_009924765.1. Taxonomy (GTDB): domain Bacteria; phylum Planctomycetota; class Phycisphaerae; order Phycisphaerales; family SM1A02; genus SYAC01. Next base: position 2,921 of record RFQW01000180.1, read on the forward strand.
GCCATGAGTCAGCCCAGTCGACTGGTGTTCGAGGTGGCGGGCGAGATGGTGGAACTGGCCGGCGACGCGTGGACGCCGCCGGCCGATGGTTCGTTCCGCGCCATTGGGCCCGCATCCGCCGGCGTGGGCGTGCGCGTGGTGGCGGTGCAGGAAGACCTGAAGCTGAACGGCGGTCGCGTGAGCGTGGCGATCATGGATCTGCAGACGCCCGAGGGCGTGGTGCGCCGCTGGGTGTTCGACGATCCGCGACTGAGCCGCGACATGCGGCCGGGCCAGAACCCGGATCCCAAGGCACCACCCGAGAACCTGGCGCCGACGGTGAAGACGCGCTTCGTGGCGGGCATGGTGAACACGCCGGTCACGCTGGTGGCGGGGCCCGACCCGGCGCAGCTCACCGTGATCGACGGTGCCGATGGCGTGATGCGCACGCGTCGCGCGGCGGTGGGCGAAAAGCTGCCGCTGGCGCAGGGCATCACCATCACCGTCACCGAGTTCATGGCGCGCGCTATCGTGGAGCGTCGGCCCTTCATCGTGCCGAACCAGCAGCGCATGAAGGACGCGCGCGAACGCTTCGCCATGGCGCTGGTGCAGGCGCCCACCGGTGAGGCGGCCTGGCTGCCGTGGCACGAATACGCCTTCGAGCGACCCGAAGATGTGCTGCGCGGTCGCGACCTGAACCCAACCGTGATGCGCATGCCTGATGGCAGCGAGATCGAGATGCTGTTCTCGCGTCAGCGGCTGGCGCTGCCTTCGCCCATCGCGCTGGAGCGCTTCGAGATCGCCGCGCACGACGGCGGTTTCACCGGCGAAACCAGCACCATCCGCGACTATGTCAGTCTGCTTCGCTTCGGCGACGGCAAGGGCGGCTGGAGCGAGGCGCAGCAGGTCAGCGTGAACGCGCCGGTGGAGCATGGCGACCTGTGGTACTTCCAGGCGCAGTGGGATCCGCCGGATGAGGGCGGCGGCGCCGTGGCGCCCAGTCTTGGCCTGAACTACACCGTGCTTGGCGTGGGCTCGCGCCACGGCGTGGTGATGCAGCTGGTGGGTTGCATCATCGCGGTGGCGGGCATGCTGTACGCGTTCTACGTGAAGCCGGTCATCAAGCGCCGCGCGTTGCAGCGGCAGAAGGCGGAAGCCACGATGCGAAGCAAGCCTGCCGCGGCGATGGTGATGCTGATGGCGCTGCTGGTGGGGGCCGTGGCGGATCAGGCACGCGCCGACGGCGACGCGGGCATGACGCCCTCCGACCGCTTCCGCACGCAGCTCGACCTGACGCCGCTTGAGCAGTGCGCGGTGATGAGCGAGGGCCGCATCAAGAGCGTGGGCAGCCTGGCGGCTACATGCAGAACATCACCGGCTCCAAGCGCGTGTCGGGTGATGCGCCGGGCGTGCGTCAGTCGCCCACCTTCACCATGCTGGACATGGCGCTGCGGCCCGAGGCCTACATCGACGCCGATGTGGTGTACGTGAAGAACCGCGAAGTGCGCCTGCGCATCGCCGACGCGCTGCGCAACGCCGATCCGTCGCTGGCCGATCGCATGCGCGGCTTCGAGTCGAGCGGCCTGATCTCGCCAAGCCTGCTGTGGGATGGCACGGCGGGCTCGTGGCGCAGCGACATCGCGCCGCTGATGAAGCAGATCGAGGGCGACCTGATCCGCACCGCCAAGCAGGCCGACCAGATGCGCGGCGCGATCATGTTGATGCAGCCCGAG
>RFQW01000019.1 GCA_009924765.1 Planctomycetota bacterium
GACGTGGCCTTCATGCTGCTGGACTTCGGTGTCTGCCCAAGCTGCGACGCCGACCTGGACGGCAGCGGGTTCGTGGACTTCGGCGACGTGGCGCTGGTGCTGCTGAGCACCGGTCCCTGCTCGTGATCTGAAGTTGTCTCGATTGGAATGCTGGGCCCCGGCTTCAAGCCGGGGCCCTTCTCTTTTTGGAAATCGTGCCGGCTGGTTGCTGCGATCCCATCAACAGGCGCGCCGGCCGATATGCGGGCTGCGAGCGTGCGCGCCGGGGCTGAAGTGAGGCCATTCATGATGGTTTCTCTTGTTTCGTGTCCGGATTGGGTTATCGTGCAGGCTCCAGCGGGCGCCGCATGGGCGCCTGTGTTGCCGCAGTGTCCTTCAGGAACCAGATCAGCATGATTCGCCACACCGTCGTCGCTTCGCTCGCGTTCGCACTCGCACCGGTCTCGGCCTTCGCGGTGGGCACCTGGACGCGCGTCACCGCCAGCGCCCCCAACGCCAATGGTGGCGTGATGCTGGTGCTTTCCGATGGCTCGGTGATCTGCAAGACCTCGGCGGGCGGCACCGACGGCATCGGCAACACATGGAACAAGCTCACGCCGAATGCGCAGGGCAGCTACATCGGCGGCACCTGGAGCACGATCGCGCCGATGTACGACACGCGGCTGTACTTCTCCTCGCAGGTGCTGATGGACGGTCGCGTGTATGTTGCCGGCGGCGAGTACGGCACCGGCGGCACGGCAGGGGAGGTGTATGACCCCGTTGCCAACACCTGGACGCGCACGCCTGCGCCAAGCGCACGGCTGAGCGACGCCAACACGGAAATGCTGCCCGATGGTCGCGTGCTGCAGGCGCTGGTGGCCGGCACGCTGAAGAGCACGCAGATCTACAACCCGCTCACCAACACCTACTCGACCGGCCCAACCTGCAACGGCATCCACAACGAGTCGGTGTGGATGAAGTTGCCGGACTCCAGCATCCTGTTCGTGGATCGTGGCGCCACCACATCGGACCGCTACGTCCCATCGCGCAACGTGTGGATGGTGGACGGCACCGTGCCGGTTGCGCTGTTCGACGCGTATGGTCTGGAGACCGGCGGCGCGGCGATGCTGCCGAACGGCAAGGCCTTCTTTCTGGGCTCGACCAGCGGCAGGACCGGCCTGTACACGCCCTCCAACAGCACCACCAAGGCCGGCGTGTGGTCCACGGGTGCGGTGATTCCGGGCAACGGCGGCGGCCCCGATGCGCCGTTGGCCATGATGAGCGACGGCAAGGTGCTGTGCACCGTCAGCCCGTCGCCCACCTCGGCGAACCACTTCCCGTCGCCCACCTCGTTCTATGAGTACGACTATGCAACCAACACCTTCGCGCAGGTGAACGCGCCAAGCGGAAGCACCACGCTGAACACCTCCACCTATGTGCTGAACATGGTGTGCCTGCCGGATGGCAAGGTGCTGTTCTCGCAGCAGGGGTCGACGGTTTACTACGTGTACACGCCCAGCGGCGCGCCGCTGGCTCAGGGCAAGCCGACCATCACCGGTCTGGAGCAGGATGGCTGTGGCCAGTTCCGCCTGACCGGCACCCAGTTCAACGGCATCAGCGAGGGCGCGAGCTACGGCGATGACTGGCAGATGAACACCAACTTCCCGATCGTGCGACTCACCTCGGGCAGCAGCGTGTACTACTGCCGCAGCTACAACTGGAACTCGACCGGCATCATGACCGGCGCGCTGGTGACCACCACCAAGTTCAAGGTGCCCGCCAACCTGCCGGCGGGCAGCTACTCGCTGGTGGTCACTGCGAACGGCATCGCCTCCGATCCAATCGGGTTCGACTACACCCCGTATCGGTCCGCCGATCTGGATGGGGACGGCGTGGTGTCGGCCGCCGATGTCAGCGTGATGCTGCTCGATTTCGGCGAGATCTGGACTTCGACGGGCAGGTGACGGCAGGCGACGTGGGTCTGGCGCTGCTGTTCGACGGGCCGTGTTTCTGAGCCACCACCCGCCGCACGGCCGAACCGTTCCGCGATCTCAGCGGATCGTGGCGCCGTGCTTCAGGGCGGCTTCCAGCTGTTCCGGCGTGATGGGTCTGGACGGCAGATAGCCCTGCAGGAAGTCGCACGCGGCCTCCCGAAGCAGGTTGCGCTGCTCCGCGGTCTCCACGCCCTCGGCGATCACCTGCAGACTCAGCTTGTGGGCCATCACGATGATCGCCTCGCACAAGGCGCGGTCGGCGGGAGCGGCCGAGAGGCTGCTGATGAACGACTGGTCGATCTTCAGGAACTCGATGTCGAACTTGTTGAGATAGGCCAGCGACGAATAGCCCGTGCCGAAGTCGTCGATCGCCATCTGGATGCCGGCCATGCGAAGCGCGAGCAGGATCTGGGACACGTCGGCATCGGCATTCAGCAGCAGTCCCTCGGTGATCTCGCTCGGTGATCTCGATCACCATGCAGCTGCCGGGGGTGTCGTGGTTGTGCAGGAACGTGATCCAATCGCGCAGAGTCGCGGCGGCCTCGGGTCGGAACTGCACCGGGGATGCGTTCACGCTGACCTGGAATCCGCCGGGAACCAGCCTGTTCCAACGGCTGGCCCAGCGCGCGGCTTCGCGGAACACCCAGTCACCGATCGGCACGATCAGGCCGGTCTCCTCGGCAAGCGGAATGAAATCGCCCGGCAGGACCACGCCATGGATGGGGTGGTCCCATCGCAGAAGCGCCTCGGCCTTGCAGATGTGTCCGGTGATCGGATCCACGATCGGCTGGAATTGCAGGTGGAACTGCTTGTCCTTGATCGCGGTGCGCAGGTCGCTGATCATGCGAAGCCGATCCTGCGCCGCCGTCTGCAGGCCCTGAGTGAAGTGACTGAACCGGTTGCGACCCTGACGCTTGGCCACGTACATGGCCTGATCGGCGTTCTTCAGCAGCGCCTCCGCCTCGTCGGCGTCGTCGGGGCACAGCGTGATGCCCACGCTGGCCGAGATGTAGGCCGGGGAGTCGCCGAGCTGGAAGGGCTCCGCCAGGTGCGTGATGATCTTCTCGGCCACGGTCTCCACGTGCTTGGGGTCGGTGACCCGCGTCAGAATCACCGTGAACTCGTCGCCGCCGAGACGCGCAACCGTGTCGGACTCGCGCGTGCAGGCGCTGATGCGGCGCGCGGCCTCCACCAGCAGGTCGTCGCCCACGAGGTGGCCCCGCGTGTCGTTGACCTCCTTGAAGTTGTCCAGATCGATCAGAAGCAGCGCCAGCGAGCAGCCCGCGCGGGTGATCTGACGGATCTCGTGCTCGAGCCGCTCCCGCAGCATGAGCCGGTTGGGAAGGCCGGTGAGCATGTCGAAGTTGGCCTGCCGCCAGATGATCTCGGCGTGCTTCTTCTTCTCGGTGATGTCGGAGAACAGCATGACATACCCGTGCACGGTGCCATCGCCGCCCATGAGCCGATTGATCAACATCGACTTGTCATAGGTGTCGCCGTTCTTGCGGCGATCCTCGACTTCGCCTTTCCAGTAGCCGGATGCATCCACCGTTCGCTGCATAGCTTCGTAGAACGCCTGGTCCTGGCGCCCCGAGTTGAAGATGTCCGGACGCTGGCCCCGGACCTCGTCGAGCTGGTATCCGGTGATGCGCGCACCGGCGGCGTTGATGTCGATGATGCGGTAGCTGGCATCGGTCACCAGCATGCCTTCGGCGGTGTGCTGATACACCAGCGCAGACAGACGCGTCTGCTCCTCCAGCCGCCGGCGCTCGCTGATGTCGCGACCGATGCTGATCACGCCAAGGGGGGCGCCGTCGAAGCCGAAGTAGGGCGCGCGAAGCATCTCGAGGCACACCTTGTTTCCGTCGGACTTCATCAGCCACTCTTCGCGCACACTGGGGTGTCCGGTGGACAGCACCTGTCGCTCGAGCGACTCGAAATCGCTCGCCATCTCCGGGGGCAGCAGTTGGGCATCGGTCTTGCCGATGATGTCGCTCTCCGTCAGGCCCAGGGCATGTTCGAACGCCTGGTTGCAGACGATGTACACGCCCTGCATGGACTTGGCGAAGAACAGGTCGGGAATGGAGTTGACGAAGCTGCGCCGGATCGCCTGCTCCCGTTCGGCACGCAGGCGCAGCTCGGAATTGGCCGCGGTGAGTTCCTCGGAATTCACCACGAGCGCGTTCTCCATGAGCGCCCGCTCCCGGTCCGCTTCGTGGTAGGAGGCGCTCACCTGCTCCAGCAGCGACTGCCACGTGGCATCGGGCGCGACAACCTGCCCCATGAGGCGCTGGATCTGTCGCGTGAGCAGGCGATGGAAGTGCACGTGTGGGGTCACTCGCAGATGGTGGTCAGTGACATGGTCTGATTGTGCAGGTGGCACGCGGGCACATTGGTGATTCGGGCCAGCTCGCCGTAGGAGTAGAAGCCCGCGAGCTTGATGCCCGGGCCCATCATGCGCTGCACCTGCTCGAGTTCCTCGTCCGCGATCTGTCCAAGTACCACGCGGCGTCCGGCACAGCTCACGATCAGGCACAGGCCCTCGTCCGTCGCTGTTGGGCTTGCCTCCTGGGCGGCGGTCTGGGCGCTTTCGATCAGGGTGTCCAGATTCGTGCGCATGAGCTTGCAGCGACTGCCCTGTGGCACATCGCCCGCGAAGGTGAGGCTCTGGGCGGATTCGTCGACGGCCAGCAGCGTGCGGATGAGCGCATGCCCGCCGCCGTCGGTGAGGATGTTCAGCGGGAAGCGCATGCCGCTGCCGGGCAGGCCAGCCGCCATGTCGCCGAGGTAGCGCTTGTACAGGGCGAGTGCGGGTTGGTTGTCGATCTCGAACACCACGTTGCCGGCCGATCTGGTCACGATGCGTTCGGCGCCGAAGTCGGTCCAGCCAGCGCAGTAGGCGTTCTTCACGCGAATGTCACCGTACAGCCCGAGCAGTGCCAGTTGGTCCTGTTGGGCTGGCGCGTCGGCCATCACCCACGTGGATCCGAAACGCATCGCATCGCCGGCAAGACCGCCCGTGACGGTGGTGCCGCCCACGCCCAGGCCCAGAGCGATCTCGCTTCCGTTCGCGTGCAGACCCTCCGACAGCACCAGCACATGTCGCAGATCCGCCGACTGCAGCTGCTTCATCAGGCCCGCAGCCATCGACTTCAGATCCGCGCCCGGCTCGATCTTGCCAGAGACCAGTCGGGCGGTGCCGCGCTCAAGCTGGATCGCCGTCGCCACCACGTCGCAGTCGGTGATCGTGGTTCCAGCCACATTGCCCGAGGACGAGCAGCCCGCGATGTGCGCCTTCGGAAACCGCTTTCGCAGCTCGGCGTAGCAGGCGTGCGAATGGAAGTGGTCATGGTCGCCGAACGCCAGAACCAGGTTGGCCTCGGGAAGATCCGCGTCGCCGTGCCAGCCCGTGTCCGAGTTCCAGCGAAGGCGTGCGATCTTCATGCATGCAAAGGGTAGCCGTGCGAGCCTGTCTTCACCGAGGAATGATCCGGGGGCACATGACCCGAAGAGGGGACGCCGGGCGGTTTCGAACGCGCACGAGGGCTCCTAGCATCTGACCCCATGTCCACTTCGCCAGCGGCCGATCGGCACGCCAGGCGCCGCGCCATTCGTGAAGCGGCGGTGGTGACACCCACCTATCCCTTGGAACTGCCCGTGGCGCGGTATCGCGAGGAGATCATGGCCGCGATCCGCGCCAATCCCGTGGTGGTGGTGCAGGCGGACACGGGCAGCGGCAAGACCACGCAGATTCCCAAGATGCTGCTTGAGATGGGTTACGGCGTTGCGGGCGAGATCGCGCACACGCAGCCCAGGCGACTGGCAGCGCGCGCCACCGCGCAGCGTATTGCGGCCGAGTTAGGGGTGCCGCTTGGCACGGTGGTGGGATGTCAGGTGCGCTTCGATGATCGCAGTGATGACACCACGCGATTGCGCGTGCTGACCGATGGCGTGCTGCTTGCACAGCTGGCCGGTGATCCGCTGCTGCGCCGCTACGACGCCATCGTGATCGACGAGGTGCATGAGCGCAGCCTGAACGTGGACTTCCTGCTTGGATCGCTGCGACGCATCCTGGCGAAGCGCCCCGATCTGCGTGTGGTGCTTTCGAGCGCCACGCTGGAAGCCGAACGGCTGAGCCAGGCGTTCGATGGCGCGCCGGTGCTCAGCGTGCCGGGGCGGCTGTTTCCCGTGGAGGTGCGCTGGCAACCCACGCCCGATGCCGAGCCCGCGGATGCGCAGCAGGTGGCCGACGCGGTGCAGGCATGTCTGCGCGAGGGTCCCGGCGACGTGCTGGTGTTCCTGCCGGGCGAGCGCGAGATTCTGGAAACGGCGGAAGTGCTGCGTGGTCGCACAGGCGATGTGGAAGTGACGCCGTTGTTCGGCCGATTGGGCGACGCCGAGCAGGATCGCGCCATCGCCGCGTGCACCAAGCGACGCGTGACGCTGGCCACCAACGTGGCCGAAACCAGCCTGACCGTGGCCGGCATCCGTTGGGTGGTGGATGCGGGTCTGGTGCGCATCAATCGCTGGAGCGCCAAGTCGCGCGTGCAGCGGCTGCTGGTGGAAGCGGCCTCGAAGGCATCGCTGCAGCAGCGCAAGGGGCGTGCCGGGCGCGTGGCGGCGGGCGTGTGCGTGCGGCTGTTCAGCGAGGCCGATTTCGAGGCACGCGCCGACACCACCACACCCGAGATCCTGCGATCGAATCTGGCCGGCGTGGTGCTTCGCATGAAGGATCTGGGGCTTGGTGATCCGGCCGCATTTCCGTTCATCGATCCGCCGGGCGAGCGCCGCCTGCATGAAGCCGAAGAGACGCTGCGCGAGATCGGTGCGGTGGGCACGCGTGGCGAACTCACGCCGCTTGGGCGCAAGATGGCCAAGCTGCCCGTGGATCCACGCGTGGCGCGCGTGCTGCTTGAAGGGGTGCGGCTGGAGTGCGGTGCGGCGGCATGCACGCTGGCCGCGTGGCTTTCAAGCGTGGATCCGCGCGAGCGGCCGGCCGACCGCGCACAGGAGGCCGACCTGGCGCACACGCCGTTTCGCGACGGCGATGGCGACCTGATCGGCGCGCTTCGACTGTGGGCGGCCTGGCGCGAGGCGCAGGAGACGCTGGGCTCGTCGGCGCTGAAGCGATGGTGTCGCGAGCGGCATCTGTCGCATCGCCGCCTTCGTGAGTGGACCGACGTTCGGCGTCAGCTGGATCGCCTGCTGCGCGAACGGCTGCAGTTGGATCCCGGCACAGACAACGGCGTGTGGCGTTCGGCACCGGTGCATCGCGCGGTGCTGGCGGGCTTCGCCACGCAGGTGGCGCTGCGCGGCCGTGATGGCCAATATCGACTGAGCGATGGCAGCACCTTCGTGCTGCATCCACGAAGCGGTCTGGCGCGCGCGCAGCCGCCGTGGGTGGTGGCGCTGGAGATCGTGGACACGGGGCGCAGGCAGGCGCGCGTGGTGGCGCGCATCCAACCCAACTGGGTGGAGGGTGCCGCGCCGCACATCGTGAAGCGCACGCTCAGCCAGCCCCACTGGGTGCGTGACACCGGGCAGGTGGCGGCCTGGGAGCGCGTGAGCCTTGGCCAGCTCGACCTGATCGAGAAGCGTCGCGTGCCATACGGGCCTGTGAACCCCGCCGACGCGCGCGTGGTGTTCATTCGCAGCGCCTTGGTGGAGGAGCAACTTGGCGTGGATGCGCCGTTTCTCGCCGCCAATCGCACCACGCTGCAGGATGTTGAGGCGTGGGCGCAGGCGCGACGGCGCAGCGACCTGCTGGCCGATGCCGAGGCGGTGTACCGCTTCTATGACCAGCGCCTGCCCGAAGGCGTGCACAGTCGGCCGGACTTCGAGCGATGGCGGCGCGAGGCGGAACGGCGCGATCCGCGCGTCTTGTTGCTGCAGCGTGTGCACCTGATCAACGAGGAGCCGGATGATGCGGCGTTCCCTCGGGCGCTGGATGCGGGCGCAGGCAGCATGCCCGTGCGATATCAGCACGCACCAAGCGCGGCGGATGACGGCGTGACGCTGCAGGTGCCGCTGGTCTCGCTGCCGGATCTTGATGCCGCGCGCCTGGAGTGGTCGGTGCCCGGCCATCGCGCCGAACTGGTGGAGGCGCTGATTCGATCCCTGCCCAAGCGCGTGCGTGCGCGATTCCAACCGGTGGAGGAATTCACCAATGGCTTCCTGCAGTCGCATGCGCCTGGAGAAGGATCGCTGCGTGCGCTGCTGGCGCAGCATCTTTCGGCCGCCTCGGGGCTTGTTGTGCAGGCGAGCGATTTCGACATGACGGCCGTTGCGCCGCATCTGCTGCTGCGTGTGCAGGTGATGCGAGGCGAGCGAACGCTGCTGGAGACGCGCGATGTCGGCGCCGCACAGCGTGATCTGCACGAGGCGGTGCAGACGGCACGCAGCGAAGCGATGCGCGCCTTCGAGTCGGGGCGCTGGTGCGGCGCGCCTGTCGTTGCGTGGCCCGACGCCGCGCCGCCGCTGCCGTGCGCGCTGCGTGTTCCCTGTGATGGCGCCTCGCTGCAGGTGTGGGGCACGCTTGATGCGGGACGGCAGGGGGTCGAAACGGCGTGGCGCAGCGATGGGTCGGAGGCGATGCACAGCCTTCGTCGAGCCGCGGTGCGCCTGTGTCACGCGGCACTGCGATCGGAAGTGCAGCATCACCTGGACTTCGATCCGGGCTATCAGCCGCTGGTGTGGAGCGCACGCGGTCTTGGTTCGCCCGCCTCGCTGGTGCATTGCGCCGCGCATCGATCGGTGCATGGGGCGTGTCTTGGTGATGGGCCGATGCCGCAGACGGCCATGCAGTTGCAGGAGCGCGTGGATGCGGGGCGCGGTCGACTGCTTGCGTGCGTGCGCGCCACGCTGCAGGGCCTGGAGGCGCTTTCGCTGGCCAGTGAGCGACTGCAGCAGGCGTTCGCGCGTCCGGCGCCGGCCGACTGGGGATGGGTGGTTGCGCAGACCCGTGACGATCGAGCGTGGCTCGCCGATCTGCAGCACATCGAGTCGATGTCCGATCGGCAGTTCGCACGCCTGCCCGCCTTGGTGGAGGCATGTTGCGAGCGCCTGCGCCGTCTCTCGGGTGGCGGTGCGGCGGCGGTGCGGCAATCGCTGAGCGCTTTCGATCCATGGATCGAGCGCGCGCAGGCATCACGGCCGCTCGCGGCGTCAGCCGATGCATGGACCGCATTCAAGTGGCAGGTGCGCGAGGCACGGCTCGGGCTGCACGCCCGTGAAGGCGGCCCGTGGCCCCGGTTGCGGGATGTCGAATCTTCGTGGCAACGTCTGCTCGACCGCTCGCAGGCGGCCAGCGCATCGCCTGTCAGTGATGGCGGTGTCGCGTCTTCCTGAGTGCCGCGCGCAGCGTGGCGTTCTCGCGTCGTGTGGCCTCCAGGTCGAATCCCTGATAGGCCACCAGCACGGTCAGGCTTTCCAGTCGCTCCATCAACTCGCGCATGGGTTGCTCGCCCGCGCCGCTTGCCGCGCATGACGCGCGCAGCTGCTCCAACTCCCTCACCAGTCGAATGTCCATGTTCCACGCCCTCCGGGCACACGATCGGAAGTGGAACCCCCGCATGCAACCCGAAGGATGCACTTGTGTGACGAACGCGGGCGGTTTGTCGCCTCGCAGACTGCACAGACGGAAATGGGACAGGCGCGTGCGCCTACTTGACCAGGCCCTGCAGCTTCTGCACGGCGCGCTGGGCGGCCGGAGGCGCCTTCTGCATGGCGCCCGACAGGCTGGCGGGGTCGCGTCGGGCCTCGCCCAGCAGGCGGGTCAGGTGCGCGTCCAGCTCGAACTTCCAGCGCTGCCAGAACTGCTCCAGCTGGTTGCGGTTGAAGCGGGTCATGGGGTCTTCCACGCCGCTCTGGGCGATGGCCCAGTCGATCAGCTTGCCGCTGGCGGGGTCGAAGCGGTACAGCGCCAGGGTGTTCTCGAGTCGGCGCCGCAGGCTCAGGAAGGGATCCGTGGCGGCCGGGGGCAGGCCCGTCATGATCTCTTCGGGCTTGCGGCGGTCGATGGCGCCCAGCCAGCCGCCTTCCTGCTTGGCCTCGACTTCGGTCAGCGTGGTTGGCCGGTGGATGGCCGTCAGCACATCGTCACCGCTGCCATCGGCGGCGATCAGGTCGGCGGCGCTGGCCAGCAGCGTCTTCACGCCCACGGCCGCAAAGCGCACGTAGATGCTCTGGTCGCTCTTGCCCTGGAAGGTGATGGCCTCGATCTTCATGATCGAGCCCACACCCCATTCGGGGCGCTTCGTGGAGCGAACCTTGTCACCCATCTTGAACGCGGTAGCGGTCATCATCTGTGGTCTGTTTGAGAGAAGGGAAGTGCCTCGGCGGGAAAAGGCCTGAAGCGTTCCAGTCGCTAGAGTGTACCGATGGCACGCCCGATCCGCATCCTGTTCCTCGGAGACGTCGTGGGGGCGCCGGGCCGCTCGGCGGTGCAGAAACTGCTGCCCGAACTGCGCCAGCAGGTGCGCGCCGATGCCGTGATCGTGAATGGCGAGAACATCCGCAACGGTTCCGGCATCACCGCCGACCTGTACCGCGCCTTGCGCGAGGCGGGGGCGGATGCCGTGACGCTTGGCGACCATGTGTACCGCGATTCACGCATCGCGAGCACCATCGAGGACCCGAACGAGCCCATCCTGCGGCCGTTCAACCTTTCCGCCAAGGCGCCCGGCAAGCGCATGATCCGCATCCCGGCCTTCGGCGAGCGCAGTCGCGACATCTTCGTGGCCACGGTGCTGGGGCGCATCACCTTCCCCATGCCGGCGGATGATCCGTTCGCCGCCTGCGACGAACTGCTGCGCACCATTCCCGAGAAGCGCCCGATCGTGATCGTGGAGGCGCACATGGAGGCCACCAGCGAGAAGGCCGCGCTGGCGCATCATCTGGATGGTCGTGTGGCCGCGGTGCTGGGTTCGCACACGCATGTGCCGACGGCGGATGAGCGCATTCTTCCCGGCGGCACCGCGTTCCTGACCGACATGGGCATGTGCGGACCGTGCGACGGCGTGATCGGCCGCGACGCAAGCCGCGTGGTGCATCACATGACCACGGCCATGCCCGTGCAGTTCGAGGTGAGTGGTGGCGAGGTGCGCCTGAGTGGCGCGCTGGTGGAGGTGAGCACCGACACCGGCCTGGCGATGTCGATCGAGCGCGTGGAAGCGGGCGAGCCGCGACGCACGCGCCTGAAGGCGTGAGTCACTCGTTCTGCGTCACTTGCCGCCGAAGAACCGCTTGATGCCGCGCACCGTGGCCTGACGGCCGATGGTGGCGATGCTTTCGGTGAGCGGAATCTCCTTCGGGCACACCTTCACGCAGTTCTGTGCGTTGCCGCAGTCGTTCACGCCGCCTTCGCCCATGAGCACATCGAGGCGCTCATCGGCCAGCGTGGCGCCGGTGGGATGGCTGTTGAACAGGCGGGCCTGATTGATGGCGTGCGCGCCGATGAATTCGCTGTCCCACTTGGTGGCGTCGGCTTCCTGATTGAACTGTGGGCAGGCTTCGAGGCAGCAGCCGCAGCTCATGCAGGTGCTCATCACGTAGCGCTGCTCCTGACTGGCGGGCGTGTCCTTGGGGCCGGCGCCGAGCGAGTAGGTGCCGTCGATGGGCACCCAGGCCTTCACGCGCTTCAGGTTGTGGAACAGGCGGCTGCGGTCCACGCTGAGGTCGCGCACCACCGGGAACTTGCTCATGGGCTCCAGCGTGATGGTGTTGGTCTCGTCCACGATCTGGTCGACCAGCGCCGAGCAGCTCTGACGCACGCGACCGTTGATCAACATTGTGCAGCTGCCGCAGACCTCTTCCAGGCAGCCGCTGTCGTACACCACGGGGGTGCTGGCAGTGCCTTCAACGGTGGTGGGGTTGGCGGCGATCCACTGCAGCAGGCTGATGATGTTGGCGCCAGGCTCCACCGGGGCGGTGAAGGTTTCGGTGCGGCGCGGGGCGTTG
>RFQW01000181.1 GCA_009924765.1 Planctomycetota bacterium
CAACAAGGCGACCGCATCTTTCACGGCGCGCTCCGACGCGTTGTCCAAAGCCGAGGTGGCCTCATCGAGCAACAGAATGGGCGCGTCTTTGACAAAAGCCCGTGCAATCGCAATCCGCTGGCGCTGACCGCCGGAGAGCTGGCCGCCGTTGACGCCCACACGCGACTGCAGGCCCTGGGGCAGGGCTTCGATGAATTCCAAGGCGTTGGCGCTGGCAGCGGCCGCGATCCACAAGTGCGCCAACGACCTGCGCCTGCTGGCCAACCTGCGCGAGGTGGAGGAACCCTTCGAGAAGGATCAGGTGGGCAGCAGCGCCATGCCATACAAGCGCAACCCCATGCGCTGCGAGCGCGCCACCGGCCTTGCCCGCTTCGTGATGGGTCTGGCGCCCGTGGCCTTGAACACCGCCGCCGAACAGTGGCTCGAGCGCACGCTCGATGACAGCAGCGCGCGCCGACTGTGCCTGCCCGAAGCGTTCCTCGCGCTCGACGCGGCGATCGAGGTGATGACCAACGTGCTTGGCGGCCTGATCGTGAACGAGCCCACCATCACCGCGCGCCTGAAGCAGGAACTGCCCTTCGTGGCGACCGAAGACCTGCTGATGGCCGCCGCGAAGGCGGGCGCAGATCGGCAGCATGCACACGAAGCCATCCGCACGCATGCACTGGCCGCGGCCGATCGCGTGAAGCGCGGCGAGTCGAACGATCTGGCCGATCGCCTGTCACGCGATCCGCTGTTCAAGGGCGTGAACCTGCAGACCGCTCTCGATCCCGTGCGTCTGTGCGGCCGCAGCGCCGAGCAGACCGATCGCTGGATCGTCGAAGTGGCCGAGCCGATCCGCCATCGCCACGCCGCCACCCTGCGGCACCAACCCACGCTGCGAGTCTGAAACCATGCCCATCCCCCGCCTTCGCGTCGATGACACGGTGCTGCTTGTGGTGGACATCCAGTCGCGCTTCGCGAGCAGCATTCACGGCTGGGATGCACTGGTGAACAACGCCACCATCCTGTGCCGCGCCGCCGCCACGCTTGGCATCCCCACCATCGTGACCGAGCAGAATCCTCGCGCGCTGGGCAACACCGTGCCCGAGATCACGGCTGCACTGCCCGCCGGAACGGCCACCTTCACCAAGACGCGCTTCAGTTCGCTCACGCCCGAGGTGACCACGGCCCTGAACGCCATGCACCGCGGCACCGTGCTGGTGTGCGGCATCGAGGCGCACGTGTGCGTGCTGCAGACCACGCTCGACCTGTTGGCGGGCGGTCGCCTGCCCTTCCTGTGCACGGATTGCATCTCGGCGGGCCAGGCAACGCAGATCGCCCCAGCCATGCAGCGCATGCAGACAGCCGGAGCCACCCCAACGGGGACGCTCTCGGCCATCTATGAACTGCTTGGTGACGCCACCCATCCATCGTTCAAGGCGTGCCTTGAACTTGTGAAGGGAATCCGGGCCTGATCCTGAAGGATCAGCCCACGCGCGTCATCACAAACCCCGGAATCGGCTTCGGTCAGGCCGTCGGCGGGGTCTTGCCGACTTCGAGCACCTTCACTCGAATGTCCTGGCAGACCGCCTTGATGTCCTGCATGGCCTTGCGGACGCGGGTTCCGGCGGCCTTGTTGCCACCGAAAGCCTTCGCCATGTCCTCCGCAACTTCCTCGACCTTCCGCTTCAGCAACTCATAGGTTTCCATATGCGCGTGCCTCCTGCTGGTGTTGGCGGCGGGCTCGTCCCGCCGAGAAGGCCGCATGTTAGCGAAAAATCGAGGGTGCATGCCCGAGCACGGCCCAGAAGCCCCGATTTCGTTATCTTCCCTCCCAACCCGCCTCTCCCGAAGGACTCCATTGGCCAGCGAACTCCTCTTCGACTTTGACGCGATCGACAAGACCCAGATCGCCATGACCCACGAGGCCGTGGGTGCGTTCCTGCCCCAGACGGGCCCGATGCGCATGCTCGACCATGTGGTGTGGATGGACAAGGACACCTTCGTCGGTCTTGGTGTGAAGAAGGTTCGGCACGACGAGTTCTGGGTGCCCCATCACATTCAGGGCCGGCCCATGCTGCCGGGCGTGCTGATGATCGAGGCGGCGGCGCAGCTGTGCAGCCTGGTGCAGACGATCGGCGCGAACATCACGGGGTTCCTGGGTTTCACGCACTGCGACGAGACCGTGTTCCGCGGACAGGTGGTGCCGGGCGACAACCTGTACCTGCTGGCCAAGCAGATCGAACGAAACCGCCGACGCTTCATCAGCAAGGCGCAGGGCGTGGTGAATGGCAAGCTGGTGTTCGAGACCACGATCACCGGCATGACGTTCTGAGCGCCTGCCATGGATCCGATCGCCCCAATGCTGCTTGCGCCCATTCCGAAGGGGCGTGCGTGGGGCGGCGAGACCTTCGTGCGCGCAGGCAAGTTCGCGAAGCCTGCGGCGGAAGCACTGCCCGTCGGTGAAAGCTGGGAACTGGCCGACCTGCCCGACGGCATCGCTGACGGTTGCTCACGCATCGAGGCCGGCTCTTTTGCAGGCCAGTCGCTGCGCGAGGCGCTGCATCACGACGAGCGCGCCATCATGGGCCGCGCGCACCTTTCCGCCAGCGGTCGCTTTCCCCTGCTGGTGAAGTTCCTCGACGCCGCGGAGCACCTGTCGGTGCAGGTGCATCCAAGCGCGGCCTTCGCCGAGTCGAATCCGGGCGCGCATCTGAAGACCGAAAGCTGGATCGTGATCCACGCCAAGCCCGGCGCCAAGGTGTGGCGCGGCGTTCGACCGGGCGTCACGCACGCCGACTTCGAGCAGCGACTGCGGAGCGGCGGCGACGTGGTGGAGCTGCTGTTGGAAGTGCCGGTGCGCGCGGGCGACTGCATCGATCTGCCCAGCGGCCTGTGCCACGCGCTTGGCGAAGGCATCACCGTGGCCGAGATCCAGACCCCCAGCGACACCACCTTCCGCGTGTTCGACTGGGGCCGCAACAACCCCGAGCGTCCGCTGCACATCGATCAGGCCATGGCGTGCATCGCCTTCGGCGCCGCGCAGCAGCTTGAGCGCGTGCCCGTGGTGAACGCCGACGAGATGCCCCCGGTGCAGACGCGCAACTTCCGCACCACGCTGCTTTCGCGCACCAGCCACTATCGCATCGAGCGCCTGCAGGCATTGGAAGACGCCGAACTGCCGGTGATCACGCATCAGCGACCGGCCTGCTGGATGGTGCTGCAGGGCCAGGTGCGCTTCGATGGCCCGCAGCCGTTCGAAGCGAGTGCATGGCGCAGCGTGCTTGTGCCCGCGGCAGCCGAAGGCATCACCGCCCACCTCACGAAGGGCACGTGCCTGCTGCGCGCCAGCGTGCCGGATCCGATGGATCGCTGGCTCGCCTGAAGCGCGTAGGCTTCGGCGCATGTCGCGCGTCCGTTTCATTGCACTGGCCCTCGCCGCCCTGCTGCCTTGCCTTGGCATGCAGGCACCACCCACCGCCCCGGCACCCATCGCCAACGCGGACGCGCCGCTGCCCGTGCGCGGCATCAACGCGCTCGGCGGACGCATCTTCCATGTGCCGCAGGGTCTGGCCTTCGAGTCGATCGCGCCGTTCCTGAAGCCGGGTGATGAAGTGCTGCTGCTGAAGGGCGTGCACGCGCCCTTCACGCTGACCGATCTGCGCGGCGAGCGGGGCAAGCCGATCATCATCCACGGCGAACTTGGCGAGGAGCCCGCGCGCTATCCGCTGATCAAGGCCGCGGCATTCGGCATTCGGCTGGTGCGTCCGCAGCACGTGATCGTGCGCGACCTGATGGTGGCCAACGGCGTGGGCCCGCTGGTGATGGTGGAGGGCGAGCCCAACGCCGATCCAGGCGCCGCCCCATGGGAAGCCAACGTGAAGTTGTTCGGCCTGCGGCTGATGCAGAACATGCCCTCGCCCGAACAGTGCGGCCTGCTGCTGCGCGGCGTGTCGCGCGTGGATGCCTCCAACATGTCGATCCGCGGCTGGAACCTTGCGGCGGCCGCCATTGAACGCAGCCAGCAGTGCAGCGTGCAGCAGGTGGTGCTGGAAGTGGCGAACGGCTTGCCGCAGGCGATCGGCATGCAGGTGGGCCAGGGATGCCGGCAGATCGCCTTCGGACTGCTCACGTTCGGCCCGCGCGTGGGAACCGCGTTCCGCATCGGTGCATGCGAGGGCGCACCGCCCGATGCGCCGCGCTGCGCCGAAGTGCTGGTGAGCCGCTGCAGCGTGCCCGAGGCCAAGTGCTTCCTGTCGCTGGGCGCCGCCGAGAAGGTGCGCATCGAGTGGAACACCATCACCGACCCCACGCGCTGCGTGTGGCGCGCCGAGCCCGAGTGCGGCCCGCCCCTCGAGATCCAGTTCGATCACAATCTGATCGCGTGGATGCCAGGCGGCATCGAACACCTGTGCGAGGTGCCGTCCACGGTGCCTGCCGAGAGCGTGCAGCTGCAGGCCAACCTGTGGTTCAGCGCCGAGATCCCGGCCGCCTTCGAGGAGATCGGCAAGCCCTTCGGCGTGCAGCTTGCGCCGCAGGTGCTTGATGTGGATCCACGCATGGAAGCGAAGGATGCGTCACCCCGGGAACCGAAGGCGCAGGGATTCG